>CAXUBM010000150.1:0-5005 GCA_964249235.1 uncultured Acetobacteraceae bacterium
CGAGGCGCCGGTAGCGTCCGACCTCTTCGGCGAGCAGGCACTGGCAGTGACCGCCGGAAACGAGGAGCAGGAGGTAGGGGAAGGCGCAGCCGTCGGGAGCCACGGACGGGATGCGGGCCGTGAGCGCGTGCGCCTCGAGATGGTTCACGGCGACGAAGCGGGCGCCGGTCGCCAATGCCAAGCCCCTGCCGAAGGAAGCACCGACGATCAGGCCGCCGATCAGGCCGGGGCCGGCCGTGGCACCGATGGCCTGAAGATCGGCGGGAGCGAGCTTGGCTTCGGCGAGAACCTCTCTCGCGAGGTCGGGGAGGAGGGCGAGGTGGGCGCGGGCGGCGATCTCGGGGACGACCCCGCCGAAGCGGGCGTGCTCGGACTGGCTGGCGACGCGCTCGGCGAGAACCGTTCCGTCGGCGGCCAGTAGGGCGGCGGCGGTTTCGTCGCAGGACGATTCGAGGCCGAGAACCGGACCGTCGACGGCGCCTCGCGTGGCTCGCCCGTTGGCTTGTGTTCGTGTCACGCGCGGGTCATAGGACGCGCGATGGCCATCGCACCACCCTCAGCCGAGATCCTGAAGGCGCTTGAGGGAATGCAGGTGCCGAGACCGAGGCAGCGGCGGCTGCCGCTTCGCGTCGGCACGCGTGCCTCGCCGCTGGCGTTGGTGCAGACCAGGGCGTTCCTCGCGCAGATCAGCAAGTTCTGCCCGGTACTGCGTGACATGGGCGCCTTCGAAGAGCACGCGATGGCGACGACCGGCGACAACGTGCAGGACAAGTCACTGGCGGCGATCGGCGGCAAGGGTTTGTTCGCCAAGGAGATCCACGAGGCGTTGCTCGATGGGCGGATCGACTTCGCGGTGCACAGCTTGAAGGACCTGGAGACTTCGATGCCGCCGGGGGTGGTGCTGGCGGCGACGCTCAAGCGCGAGGATTGCCGGGACGCGATCATCCTGGGGCGAGGACACGGCGTGCCGGACGCAGGGGACGCCTATGCGTGCCTGCCGGGCGGCGCTCATGTGGGGACGGCGTCGGTGCGGCGGCAGGCGCAGCTTCTGCACGCGCGCCCGGATCTGCGGGTGTCGGTGATCCGAGGCAACGTGCAGACCCGGCTGGGCAAGGTGGAGCGCGGTGACTACGCGGCAAGCCTGCTGGCGTTGGCTGGTCTGAGGCGGCTTGGGCTGGAAGGCCGCGCCTCGCTGGTGCTGGATCCGGAGACGATGGTGCCGGCGGCGTGCCAGGGGATCGTGGGCGTGACCGTGCGGGAGGAGGAAGGCGAGCTGCGGGAGTTGCTGGCGGCGATCGAGGACGGCGAGGCGCGGGCCGTGTCGACGGCGGAACGGGCGTTGCTCGCGAGCCTGGACGGATCCTGCCGGACGCCGATCGGAGGCTATGCGCGCCTGCTGCCTGCAGACACGGATGGCACGGTGCGAATCCACCTCACCGGGCTGGTGGCGCGGACGGACGGCAGTTTCATGCTCAAGAGAAGCGTCACCGGGCTACCCGCCGACGCGCAGCGTCTAGGGGCGGAGCTGGGGGCGGGGCTGCGTGCGGATTGTCCGTCGGACGTGTTGACGTAGGCAGGTTCACGGGCGGGTTCGGGCCGAGACTGACGACGGACAGCCGGTCGCCGATCTCGGTGATGGCAAGCGGTGGTCCGTAGGTGGCCGCGACCGATGGCAGGTCGACGTGAAAGACGCCGTCAGGCCTGATGATTGCGAATTGCGGTCGTGTGCCGTAGCGGCTGGCGTCGGTCAGCCACGGGTAGGGTAAGAGGCGGCCGCCCACGTTGAAGATGGGGTCGGCCAGCACCGCGCCGCCGGTCAGGGCATCGACCACCTGGGTGTCCCAGTAGTCACCGACTCCGTGGCGGAAACCGCGTGCCTTCAGCCAGCAGGCGAGTTTGGCGTCCGGGCTTGTCTCGATGCCGGCGGGTGCGGAAGCGGCACGGACGGCGGCGACCATGCCGCCCGACGCGTGCACGGCGGCGAGCGCGCATCCAGTGCCGATCAGCCAGCGCCGGCCGGCAAGGGGGCGCCTACCAACGAGCGCGCCGAACTGCAGGGCGGCCGCGAGGCAGAGGTAGAGAAACTGAGGTGCGACGAAGCGGAGTGCCGCACCCGGGAAGTCGGGACCGGTGCCGACGGCGAGACGAAAGCTGTCGCTCATCGCGGCCATCGAGCCGAGGCAGGCGGCGCCCAGCAGCAGCAGTTGGGCGGCACCCGCACGCGGCGTGCGCGGCATGCCCCAAACCACCGCGAGGCCCATGACGGCGACCGCGAGGGCGGTCAGCAGCCGTGCTGTCGCGAGGAGGACGTGAAAGGGCAACGCCCTGATCAGGACGGCGCGGGCGCCGAAGAGGACCTGCTCGCCGCCAAGCAGGGCATGCAGATCGCGCAGCAGTGCCCTGGCGCCCGGAACGAACTGCAGGGTGACGCTCGCTCCGGAACGGAACGAGATGCCGGTCGCCGCGAGCGCGTGCAACGTGATGATGCCGGCGCAGGCGCCGGCGGCGGCGCAGGCGGCGGCCAGCCAATCGTCGAGCCGGAAGAGGCCGCTCAGCCAGGCGCGCAGCGAGGCGAATAGCCAGATCGGTCCGACGAGTACGACCTCGGCCATGGGATCGCTGAACGTCACGGCGAACACGAGCGCCGTAAAGGGGAGTAGGCGCCAGCGTGCCAAGCGTTGCGAAGCAAGGCAGGGTTCGATCAGGACAATGGCGAACAGGCAGCCGGCTATCGTTGCGATATGAAAATCGCTCCAGAAGAAGATGCCGTAGAGAACATCGTAGGGCACGCCGATGAGCAGCAGGACCGCGTAGGCACCGGCCAACCGTCCGGCGCTCGTCGGCAGAGCGCTGCGGACGAGAAGGATCGAGGCGGCGAGCAGCGCGCCGAAGACGGCGAAGGGGACGATGTAAGTCAGACGGGGACCCGGACCGAATATCCAGCTGGCGAGCAACATCGGCGGCAGGTCGGTCAGCGAGAAATTGTCGGTGGCCAGAACCCAATGGTGGAGCAGGTGATTGCCGTCGCGAATGGCCAGCATCTCGTTGTAAGCCTGGACCGAATCCGAATTCGGGGGGAGCTGCCTGGCCAGGGCGTAATCGGCGCCAAGGCAGACAAGCAGGCAGCCCAGGAAGAACAGGCGCGATGAGAGGTGCGACTTCGCTTCGGTCGGGTCGAGCGTGTCGATCATTCAGCCACCCCGCTACCGTCTTGGCGGCCGGATTGCAAAGACCGACGGGACCGCTGCGGTCAGGATCAGGCCTGGACTTCGGATCGGCGGGTCTGGGCCGCTGGCGCCAGCGGCCGCGGGGCAGAGCCCCGACATTCGCCTTGCCTTTTACGGAACGGAGGGGCAAAGCCCCTGGCCGCGATGAAGGGCATTCTGGTGACGCGGCCCGAGCCGGGCCTGAGTGAAACCTTCACGACGCTGCGTGCACGAGGTTTCGAGCCTGTGGCGGCGAGCCTGTTCTCGATCGAGCCGCGCGGGCCCGCGCGGCTGGCGTTGGCGGGCTTGCAGGCGGTTCTGGTCACCAGTGCGCACGCGCTGGGCGCGCTCGAACCGGCGCGGGTTACGCTGCTGCTGGCCGTCGGCGACGCGACTGCGGCGCGCGCGCGTGCGATGGGTTTCGCCGCGGTCCTCAGCGCGGGCGGAAATGCCGAGGCGCTGTTGGCGTTGTGCCGGGGGCGACTCAGCCCCGACCGGGGAGGGCTTCTGCTGGCGTGCGGCGAGGGACAAGGGTTGCGGCTTGCGGCGGCGTTGCGAGCCTCGGGTTTCCGGGTGATGCGGCGGGTCGTCTACGCGCAGCGGCCGGCGTCGTTGCTTCCGGAGCCGGCACGCGAGGCGATCGAAAGCGGGCGGTTGCGAGCAGCGACGTTCATGTCGGCATCGGCGTCGCTGGCGTTCGCGCGACTCGTCCCGGCCGGCTTGAGAGCGGCACTCGGCACCGTCGACGCGCTGGCGATCAGCCAGGGTGCCGCCGAGCCCGTCTCGGCCTTGCCCTGGCGCAGCGTTCGTGTCGCACTGCGCCCCAATGCAGAGGACGTCCTGGCACTGTTATGAGCGAGAGCCCCGATGACCCCGCCATGCCGCAACTGGCACCGCCCGATCCGATGCCGCAGCGGGCGGTGGAGTCGCCGGTCGAGCGTGCGCGGGCGCGAACCTCGCCGATCGCCTGGATCGCGCTCGCGCTGGCGGTGATCGAGGGGGGTGCGCTCGCCTTCGCGTGGACGCACCCGCCGGCACCCGCCGGGCTGACGGATCAGCTCGCGAGCATCAGTGACGACGCGCACGATGCGAACACGAAGGCGGCCAAGGCGGCGAGCGGCGTCGACGGGATGCAGGTCCGGTTCGCGTCGATGCAGCAGGCGGTCGCCGCACTGCAGAGCCGGCCGGAGCGCAAGCCGTTCGACCCGCAGCCGTTGCAGTCGGCGATCGCGTCGCAGCGGTCCGACCTGAACGGGATGCAGGGATCGATCAAGGTGGCGTCGTCGGCTGCGGCGGACGCGCAGAAGGTAGCCCAGGGGGCTCGGCAGGCAGCCGAGAGTGCCGAGAAGGCGGCCGAGGGAGCTCGGCAGGAAGCCGAGAAGGCGCAGGAGGCGTCCGACGGGGCGCAGAAGGCAGCGTCGGACGGAAAGGACGCAGCGGCGGCCAGCGTGGCGGCGTTATCGGGAACGTTGTCCGGAAAGATCGACCAGGTGTCGTCACGGCTGGATGCGCTGTCGACGCGGCTGGACCAGGAGGGCGCGCAGGGGCGGCAGGTGGCGTCGCTGGCCAGCAGCGCGGAGCGGTTGGCGCGGCTGCAGGCGGCGTCGGTGGCCCTGAGCATCGGGCGGCCGATCGGCGAGGTGCCGAACGCGCCACCGGCGCTGGCGCGCTTCGCCGACCGCGCGCCACCGACCGAAGCGTCGCTGATCCTGGCGTTTCCGGACGCGGCGGCCGCGGCGCTGAGGGCGAGCCAGCCGGATACGGCGGGCGAGGGGTTCTTCAAGCGGATCTGGATCCGG
>CAXUBM010000150.1:5015-5443 GCA_964249235.1 uncultured Acetobacteraceae bacterium
GGCTCCGGGCGCCGTCCGCGGTGCCGGGGCGGGACGGGACGCACGGGCTGCTGGGCGAGCCGGCGGCGGGGATCATCGCGGCGGCGCGGGAGCGACTGGCGGCGGGCGATCTCGAGGGGGCGGTTTCTGTGCTCGGGGCGCTGTCGGGGCCGGCGGCGGACGCCATGGATCCGTGGCGGAGCCAGGCGGCGGCACTGGTCGATGCGCGCGCCGCACTGGCCAGCATGATGGCACGGCGCGGATGCGGCCTGTGATCGGGTTTCTGGTCTCGGCGGCGATCCTGGTCGGGATCGCGTTCGGGATCGCGGCCATTCCGGGATCGGTCGGCGGGGTGGTCGGCGATATCCATTTCGATGCGCCGGCGCCGATCGCGGTGACGTTGGGGCTGGCGCTGTTCATCGTGCTCTACCTGTTTGTTCGTCTGGCGG
>CAXUBM010000151.1:0-5425 GCA_964249235.1 uncultured Acetobacteraceae bacterium
CAGTCGTTGAACTCGTTGGCGACCAGCAGCCGCGACCCGTCAGCCGTCACCGCCAGCCCCGACGTCGACGCCCCCTGCCGCAGCCCGACCCCGTGCGCATGTCCCAGCGCGATCGGCGCGCCCGAGGCGGACCAGCGTCCGCCGCCCAGGGCGAACGTCGCCACCCCGTCGTCGCCCCCGGTGCCGACATAAAAGCGGGTCCCGTCCGGCGCAAACGCGATCCCCGCATTGGCGGTCTCGCCCCGCAGCACCTGCCGGCCGACCGGCCGGTGCCCGCCCACGTCGAACACGAACACGAACTCCGACGACGCCTTGCTGTCCATCTTGCCCGTCGACGGCGCCTGCAGCGTGTTGTAGCCGCTCGTCAGCACCAGCAGCGTCCTGCCGTCGGGACTGATCGCCTGGCTCATCGCCTGCCCCGCCACGTCATCGGGATAGTCCGCCAGGCCCGGGTTGAGCGGCAGCATCGACACGCCCGGAACCGCCTCGGGCGTGATGAACTGCCCCGTCGGCAACCGCGCGGCCTCGCGTGCCTCGGCGTGAGCGCCGCCCGCGAGCGCCGCCAAGAGAAACGCGCGCCACCAGGGCGCGCGTCGCGATCTCACCATCCGTTCCCCTTTCGGGGCGGCCGGACCGCCCTCAGCGAGAGATCCTGAGCGATACTTGATCGACGTGGCTCAGGTCGAGACCGCTTCTTCGTGTCGGATACGGGCGGTTGCCCATCAGTCCCCGCCACAGCACCCGGTTGAACAGCGCCGAGGGGATATGATCCTCGTGCGTCCAATCGTAGCCCCTGGTCACCGCCGTCCAGTATGAGGCCGGATGGCTACTCGTCGGGATCGGGTCGGCATGGCCCTGCTGAGGCGGCAACCCGGTCAGTGTGGTCCCATACAGATACCGGGACGGCGAAGCACGGTAGCTCCAGCTCGTCTTCGTCAGGTCGAACACGTCCGACATCGGCGCCGCGTTCGCGTCGTTGATGTTGAGCGGCTCCATCCCGAGGATCTGCTCGATCGTCGCGATCATGTTGACCGTGTTGTACTTGTCCGACACCACCGCGCCCTGCTTGACGTAGGGCCCGATCACGTAGGCCGTCGACCGATCCGCGTCGACATGGTCCGGCCCGTCCTGCGCGTCGTCCTCGACGACGAAGATCAGCGTGTCGTCGGCGTCCTTGCTGTTGGCCACCGTCTGCGCGATCAGCCCGACGGAGTAGTCGTCGTCGGCCTGCTGCAACTCGGGCGTGTTCACCCCCGCGATCGCGGTCGAGAAATCGCCCATGTGATCGTGATTGAACCTCACCATCTCCAGCGCCGGCAGCGTCCCGCTCGCCTCGTCGCTGTTGAACTCGCGCGTCCACTCGTCGGTCCGGTACAGGTCCGGATACGCGTTGTCGAAGCTGCGGTAATACGGGTCGGTGATCGGGATCAGCGTGTCGATCGCCGGATAGGCCTGCACGATGCCGTCCTTGAACGGCGTCGGATCCTCCGGAATCTGCACGTCGTTCGCCGCGTTGTAGTTGCCATAGGAGGCCGAATACCGGTTCTCGTCGCAGAAGAACCCATAGTTCCGAACCGTCAGACCGGCCGCCAGCGCCGAGTCCCAGATATGCCCGTTCTGCTTGGCGCCGTTGCCGTCGTCGTCGTTCGGCCCGTCCGGCTCGTCGTCGCTGTTCGTCCCCGGCAGCAGGTTCGGATCGTTCGTCCACGCCGGATCGGCCGCCGACCACTCGGCGTTTGTCGCCAAGACGTTCACCCCCCGCACCTGTCCCTCGGCGTCGTAGGGCGCGTCGGTCTCGAGGCTCGAGTAATCGAGAGGGATCGTCTTGATGTTGAAGTCCGTCTCCCGCGCTTCCGTGCTCCACGGCCAGCCATTGCCGCTCACCTCGCCGGGATCCTCGAAATTGTCGAGGTCGACGAATTGCCTGGCGATGGCGTGGAAGTTCGGCGTGATCGCCTGCCCGAACTCCGCCAGCGACGGATCGCCGTTGCCCTCGCCGAGGTCGCCCAGGATCTGATCGTAGGTCCGGTTCTCCTTGACGATGTAGATCACGTGCTTGATCCGCGTGTGCAGCGCGGCCATCACCGCCGAGGCACTCGGATTGGGCACGTGGATGAAGTTGTCGTCCGCCGCCACCGTCAGCGTCAGCAGGTTCCGCGCCGCCTTGCTGGTCGGGATCGGCTCGGCCAGCAACCCGCCGCCCGAGAGCTGCAGGATGTAGTCGTTCTCCGAGCAGGTCGAGAGATACCCGGGCGCCGGCGTGATGTCGCCCACGCTGCTGTTGCAGTTGTTCGGGTTCGGCGGCGTGTCGGACTTCTCGTTGACGACATACATCCAGCCGTTCGAGATCGCGACCGAGTTCGGGTAATAGCCGGTCGGCATCAACCCGGTCACGTGCGGATGGGCGCCGAGCTTGATCACCGCCACCGCGTTCTCGCCGCCGTTGGTCACGTAGAGCGTACCCTCGTCCGCCGACAACGCCAGCGCGTTCGGCGCCACGCCGCGATAGCGCGGTTGCGGCGACAGCAGCCCCGCCGCCGCCTCGGTCGGAATCGTCGCCCTCACCGTGTCGGTCTTGGTGTCGATCTGGCTGACCTCGTCGGCATTGTCGGCCGCCACCCAGAGCTTCGTCCCCGCCTTGTTCAGCACCGCCTCGACCGGAGTCCCGAGAACCGGGATGCGCGTGGTCAGAGTCGGCGTGCGGCCGCCGATTGCGAGGACGTCGACCTCACGGTCGCGCTGCGAGGTGACGTAGGCGGTGGTGCCGTGAATCGCGACCCAGAACGGCGTCTCGCCGCCCGCCACCCCGTCCTGCGCCGGGATCTCGATGCCGGGCCTGAGATCGAGCGTGCCCATCACCGCCCCGTTCCTCAGGTCGACGGAGGTCACCGCGTCGTGTACGTGTCGGCGACCAGCATCCTGGTGCCGTCTTCGGTCACCGCCAGGCCACCCGTGCTGGGGTTTTGGTAGTTGCCGACGCCGTAGCCGCCATCGTTCTTCGTGTCGAACACGTTGTACACCGAGATCGGCTTGCCCTGCTGCGCCCACACGCCGCAGGCGCTCGCGTAGACATAGACGCTCTGCACGCCGCCGCTGCCGACATAGAACTTGCGGCCGTCGGGCGAGAACGCGATCCCGCGAACGAGGCCGGAATGCTCAGCACCTGCTTTTGCACCGGCGCACCGTTCGAGATGTCGTAGACGAGGATGTATTCCGCCGACACCGGGGCCCGACGGCAAGACGCTGGTGGTGCTGACCAGCGGCTACAACTCTTTCCCGCCTCCGGCCGGAAGGCCGGCATAGTTCGCCAGACCGGGGCTGAGCTGCACGAACGAGGATCCGGGTGCTGCCGTCGGCGTCAGGAACTGCCCCGACGGCAACCGATAGTTGTCGAGTGGCGTCTGTGCGCGGGCCGCCAGCGGTGACAACGCGACCAGCGCCACGCCCACCATCAGTGGCCGGCGACGAGCGCGTCCCAGGATCGTCATAAAACTGTCTCCCAAAGTCGAAAACGCCTGGAACATCCTCTCGCCGTCTGACAGGCACCTGACGAGATCGACACGTCACGCAAGTGTCTTCTAACAGCGTCGAGGACGGCCCTTGCGTCTGCTCCTGGTGGAGGATCACCCGTCCCTGCGCGAGATGATGCACACCCATCTGCGCGAACGCGGCTTCGCGGTCGACGCGTTCGCACGCGGCGAGGATGCGCTCTCCGCCGCCTCCCATTCCGCCTACGATGCCGCCATCCTCGATCTCGGGCTGCCCGACATGGACGGTCTCGAACTGCTCCACCGCCTGCGCGTCGACCTCGCCTTCGAAACCCCCGTTCTGATCCTGACCGCGCGCGACGCCGTGACCGACCGCGTCCAGGGCCTCGACGCCGGTGCCGACGACTACATCCTCAAGCCGTTCGAGCTGGCCGAATTCGACGCCAGGCTGCGCACGGTGCTGCGGCGCCCGGGCACCAGACGCCCTCCCGTCGAGCAGTTCGCCGACCTCACCTTCGACGCCGCCTCGCGCACGGCCACCGTCAACGGCACCGTCCTCGACCTGACCCGCCGCGAGCTCTCCCTGCTCGAGGAGCTGATGCGCGCCAACGGCCGCACCGTGGTGCGGGACGCGCTCGAGGAACGGATCTACGGCTTCAACGAAAAGGCGAGCGCCAACGCGCTCGAAGCGATCGTCTCGCGCGTTCGCCGCCGCCTCGCCGCGGCCGCCTCGGCCGCGCGCATCGAAACCTCGCGCGGCATCGGCTACCGCCTGTCCACGGAGCTCGGACCGTGACGAGGCCCCTTTTAGCCAGCCTACGCCTGCGCCTCGTCGGCTGGCCCTCGGTCGCCGCCCTGCTGTCCCTGACCGCGATTGCCGCCCTCCACGCGCTCGCCCACAGCGGCGATCACATCGTCGCCCGCCTCAGCCGCCTTCTCCTCGGCGACGAATTCCCCGAACCCTGGCAGGACGTCGCCGTCCTCCTGCCGTTCAGCCTCGTCTTCCTCCTCCTGATCTGGGCGGTCAGCGTCCGCAGCCTGCGGCCGCTTCTCCAGGCCTCCGAGCAGGCCGCCCGCGTCGGCCCGCGCGACATGCACGCGCGCATCCTCGTCGCCGACCTGCCGAGCGAAATCGCCCCGCTCGTCGACGCGGTCAACGGCGCGCTCGACCGCCTCGCCGGCGCCTTCCGCAACGAGCGCCGCTTCACCCAGGACGCGGCCCACGAGCTGCGTACCCCGCTCGCCGCCCTGACCATGCGCCTGCAGCGCGCCCGCCTCGGCGGCGTCACCGATTGGGATCAGGTCGAGCGTGACCTCGCCCAGATGCGCCGGCTCGTCTCCCAGCTCCTCGATCTCGCCCGCAAGGAGGCCGGCAGCACCGTCATCGATCCCGTCCCGGTCAGCCTCGCCCGGCTGGCTCGCGAAGCCGCCGCCTCCCTCCTGCCCCTGGTCGAGCATGACGGTCGCGCCCTCGACGTCGACCTCGACGACGGCGCGCTGGTCCGCGGCTCCGCGGACGATCTGCGCGACCTGATCCAGAACCTGATCGAGAACGCCCTCGTCCACGGTCTGGGCGCCATCACCCTGGCCATGCGGGTCACCGACCGCGTCGAGTTGGACGTCGGCGACGAAGGGCAGGGGCCTCCCGCCGCCCTCCGCACGGCGGTGTTCGACCGGTTCCGAAAAGCGCGTCAGGACAGCGAGGGCTCCGGTCTCGGCCTGGCCATCGCCCAGAGCGTCGTCGTGCGCCATGGCGGCACGATCGGCTTCGTCGACGGACCCACCTGCCGGGTGCGCGTCACCCTGCCGCTCGCGACAACGGCCCGCGAATCTTCCCCGCTCTCCAAGGTCGCCTGACGTGCAGGCATCGCCGCCCAACGCAGCCCTCGACGCTTGGCGCCGCCAGGCGCTCCCGCTGCCTCTGGCGCTGCTGGCGG
>CAXUBM010000152.1:0-379 GCA_964249235.1 uncultured Acetobacteraceae bacterium
GATCTGATCGTCCACAGCACCTCCCCCTACAACGCCGAGCCTCCGCTCGCCCGGCTCCGCTCCGCCTTCGTCACCGCGGCCTCCGACTTCTACGTCCGCTGCCACGGCGACATTCCCCACCTCGATCCAGCCACCCACCGCCTGCACGTCGACGGTCTCGTCTCCCGCCGCCTCGACCTGTCGCTCGCCGATCTCCAGTCCCTCGCTCCCTCCCGCGACGTGCACGCCGTCATGCAATGCGCGGGCAACCGCCGCGCCGACCTGCAGCCTGTGGCCGCCACCACCGGCGACCCCTGGTCCGCCGGTGCCATCGGCCACGCCGTCTGGACCGGCCTGCCCCTTGCCGCCCTCCTCCGCCACGCCGGCGCCAGCCCCGATG
>CAXUBM010000152.1:389-4740 GCA_964249235.1 uncultured Acetobacteraceae bacterium
GCTGCCCACATCGCCTTCGAATCGGCCGACGAACTCGAAGGCGGCACGCGCTATGGCGCCTCCATTCCGGCCGCCAAGGCCGCCGACCCCGACGTGCTCCTGGCCTGGTCGATGAATGGCGCTCCTCTCCGCCCCGAGCACGGCTTTCCGCTCCGCGCCATCGTCCCCGGCTATGCCGGCGTCCGCAGTCCCAAATGGCTGAGCCGTGTCACCGTCGGCGACCGCCCGTCCGACAATCCCATCCAGGCGACGGACTACCGGCTTCTGCCCGCCGACGTCACACCCGACACCGTCGATTGGAACCGTGGTCTTGTCATCGACGAGATGCCGATCAATGCCGCCATCTGCGACCCGTCCCCGCACCAGACCGTTGCGGCCGGCCCGCTTCCCATCCGCGGCTACGCGATTGCCGGCACCAGGTCGGTCGTCCGCGTCGACGTGTCGGTCGACGGTGGCCATCGTTGGCGGCAGGCCGACCTCGAACAGGCACGCTCCCCCTGGAGCTGGACCTTCTGGACCTGCACGATCGACCTGCCTCCAGGTGAGCACGACATCGTCGTGCGCGCCTGGGACAGCGCTGGCCAGACCCAGCCCGCCGGACCCGAGGACGTCTGGAACTTCAAGGGCTATCTCAGCACCGCCTGGCACCGCGTTCCCGTCACCGTGCGAACGGGCGCGAACTGATGTCGGCCACGAGCTGCCTCGCCGTGTTCCTCGGCGGCGCGGTCGGATCGCTCGCCCGCTACGTTCTGTCGGTGTTGGCGCAGCCGATCAGTCGCGATTTCCCTTGGAGCACGGTCGCGATCAACGGCCTCGGCTCGTTCGTGATCGCCTTCTTCGGCACGCTCACCCTGCAGCACGGCCGCTTCCCGGTGCCGGAGAACGCCAGGCTGCTCGTCATGGTCGGCTTCTGCGGCGGCTTGACGACCTTCTCGTCCTTCAGCCTGCAGACCTTCGACCTGATCCGAAGCGGCGCCATTCTGCGCGCCGCCGCCAACGTCCTTCTCTCGGTGGTCCTATGCCTCGCCGCGGTCGCCCTGGGCCACCTCGTCGCCTCTCGCCTCAACGGCGACGCCCGCCCAGTGGCCCAGCTGATCATCGAGGAAGAAGCATAGTCCGCTGCCCCCGGGCGCCGGGCTCCCGCCGCGCCAGAAGGCGTTTCGCGGTGCGGGATCGAAGGGCCCGAGGCCCTTCGCAGGTCGAGGACAGCGTCCTCGCCTTGCCTTCTCAGCAGCCCTGCTAAACCTTCCCGATCAGCCGCGCTGCCTCCACCGCGAAATACGTCAGCACCCCGTTCGCCCCGGCTCTCTTGAAGCAAAGCAGCGCCTCCAGAACCGCCCGGTCCCGATCCAGCCAGCCTCGGTCCGCCGCCCCCGCGATCATCGCGTATTCCCCCGACACCTGATACGCGCACGTCGGCGCCGCGAAGCGCTCGCGCACCCGCCGCACGATGTCCAGGTAGGGCATCCCGGGCTTGACCATCACCATGTCCGCCCCCTCGCGCAGGTCCATCTCCACCTCGCGCAGCGCCTCGTCGCTGTTGGCCGGATCCATCTGATACGTCTTCTTGTCGCCCTGCAGCAGCGTGCCCGTCCCCACCGCCTCCCGGAACGGACCGTAGAACGCCGACGCGTATTTCGCCGCGTAGCTCATGATCCGCGTGTTCTCGAATCCGCCCGCGTCCAGCGCCGCCCGAATGGCCCCGATCCGCCCGTCCATCATGTCGGACGGAGCGACGATGTCGATCCCCGCCTCCGTCTGGTTGATCGCCTGCCGCACCAGCACGGCCACCGACGCGTCGTTGGCGATCCGCCCGTCCCGTATCACCCCGTCATGGCCGTGATCCGTGTACGGATCGAGTGCCACGTCCCCCACCAGCGCCACCTGCGGATACGCGCGCTTGAGCACCCGTGCTGCCTGGCAGATCAGGTTTTCCGGATTGGCCGACTCGCTTCCCTCGGCGTTCCGCTTCTCCCGCGGCGTGGCCGGAAACAGCGCCACCGCCGGGATCCCGAGCCGCGCCGCCGCCTCGACATGCCCCGCCAGCCTGTCGACGCTCACCCGGACCACCCCCGGCATCGACCCCACCGGCTGCACCACCGCCGAACCCGGGGCCACGAACACCGGCCAGATCAGGTCGTCGACCGAGACGTGGTTCTCCGCCACCAGCCGCCTCGTCGCCTCGTCGAACCGGTTGCGCCGCAGCCGCGTGGTCGGAAACTGTCCCGCGATCATCTCAGGCGTTCCACGACCGGCGCGCGTGGTAGCGTCCATAGCCGAAATAGATCGCCAGCCCGATCGCCATCCACACGAACAGCCGGACCCAGTTCGCCACCCCAAGCGATCCCATCATCGCCAGGCACGCGACGATCCCCAGGATCGGGATCGCCGGGCTGAACGGCGTGCGGAACGCGCTCGTCAGACCCGGCTGATGCCGCCTGAGGATCATCACGCCGCCGCACACGATGCAGAATGCCAGCAACGTTCCGATCGACGTCATCTCGCCCAGCGTGCTGATCGGCAGCAGCCCCGCCAACGCCCCCGACAGCACCATGAACACCGCGTTGCAACGCCAAGGTGTCCGCCACTGCGGATGCACCTCCGAGAACAGCCGCGGCAGCAGCCCGTCCCTCGACATCGCGTAGAACACCCGGCTCTGTCCCAGCAGCAGCACCAGGATCACCGACGTGTATCCCGCGATGATCCCGATCTTCACCGCGTAGCGAAGCCAGTGATACGGCGTGGCATCAATGGCGGTCGCCACCGGCGCCGCGTCGCCCACCATCGCCTTGTAGTTCACGATCCCCGTCAGCACGAGCGAGAACGCCACATACAGGACCGTGCAGATCGCCAGGCTTCCCAAGATCCCGATCGGCATGTCGCGCTGCGGGTTGCGGGTTTCCTGCGCCGCCGTCGAAACCGCATCGAACCCGATATAGGCGAAGAAGATCACGCCGGCCGCCCGCATCACGCCCGAAAAGCCGAAATGCCCGAACGTCCCCTCGTTGGCCGGAATGAACGGCGAGAAATTGGCCGTGCGGACGTAGGCGGCGCCGAACCCGATCACCGCCAGCACGATCGCCACCTTCAGCACCACGATCGCGTTGTTCACCCGCGTGCTCTCGGTGATTCCGCGGATCAGCAGCAGCGACACGCACACGATGATGAAGATCGCCGGCAGGTTGACGATCCCCGTCGACATCGTCCCGTTGGCCAGTTTCACCGGCTCGAACGGTGCCGCGATGAACCGCGGCGGCAGCGCCACGCCGAAATCGAGCAGCAGCGAGTTGAGGTATCGCGACCAGCTCGTCGCCACCGTCGCCGCACCCACCGCATATTCGAGCACCAGGTCCCACCCGATCACCCAGGCGACCAGCTCGCCCATCGCATCATACGCATAGGTGTAGGCAGAACCCGCCAACGGGATCATGCTCGCCAGCTCGCTGTAGCAGAGCCCCGCGAACGCGCAGCCCACCGCGGCGATGACGTAGCTCAGCGTCACCCCCGGTCCCGCATACTGGGCCGCGGCGATCCCGGTCAGCGAGAACAGCCCCGCTCCGATGATGCAGCCGATGCCGAGTGCGACCACCCCGAGCGGTCCCAGCGTTCGCTTGAGCTCGTTGCTGGCACTCTGCTCCAACAGCGCCGAGATCGGCTTGCGCCGCATCAACGGCCCGGGGACCACCACGTCCGACATTCAATCCGCTCCTCTCCGGGCCCCGCGCACCGGGACGTTCACACCAACCGGCACCAGGCGCAACGCGGCGACGCTTGCCTGACGACCCGTCCTGGACCAGCTAGGATGCATCTGCCGGGCCAACGCGCGAAAGGATCTCACCCGATGAACGAGCAGGCCACCCTGGGCGCCAGCCGGCGCTTCTTCGCGGCTTCCTTGGCCGAGACCGACCCCGAACTCGCTCATGCCCTGGCCGCCGAGCTCGCCCGCCAGCAGGACGGCATCGAACTCATCGCCAGCGAGAACATCGTCTCCGCCGCCGTGCTCGAAGCCCAGGGCTCGGTTCTCACCAACAAATACGCCGAGGGCTATCCCGGCCGCCGCTACTATGGCGGTTGCGCCGAAGTCGACCGCGCCGAGTCCCTCGCCATCGACCGCGCCCGCCGGCTCTTCGACTGCGCCTTCGCCAACGTCCAGCCCCACTCCGGCGCCCAGGCCAACCAGGCCGTCTTCCTCGCCCTCCTCGAGCCCGGCGACACGATCCTCGGCATGTCGCTCGCCGCCGGCGGCCACCTCACCCACGGTGCCGCCCCCAACCTGTCCGGCAAATGGTTCAACGCCGTCCAATACGGCGTCCGCCGCGATGACGGCCTCCTCGACTACGAGGAGCTCGAG
>CAXUBM010000152.1:4750-5405 GCA_964249235.1 uncultured Acetobacteraceae bacterium
CCGCACCGGCGACGTCTCTCCCCCGGTCTGCCGCACCCCGCACCAGGCTGCCACCGCCGGGGGCGAGCGGGAGCCAATTCCCCGGCGTCCCCGGGATCGGCCTGCGGCCGGCGACCGTTCCGCCCCCGTCGCCGACGACGGCGGCGCCCTCTTCCTCGTCGACATGCCCCACTTCGCCGGCCTCGTCGCCGCCGGCCTCTACCCCAGCCCGCTCCCACACGCGCACGTGGTCACCACCACCACCCACAAGACCCTGCGCGGCCCCCGCGGCGGCATGATCCTCGCCGGCTCCGAGGAGCTCGGCCGCAAGATCAACGCCGCCGTGTTCCCCGGCCTGCAGGGCGGTCCGCTAATGCACGTCATCGCCGCCAAGGCCGCCGCCTTCGGCGAAGCGCTCACCCCCGCCTTCCGCAGCTACCAGAAGGCGCTCGCCGCCAACGCCCGCGTCCTGGCCGACACGCTGAAGGGCAGGGGCCTCGACATCGTCACCGGCGGCACCGACACCCACCTCCTCCTCGTCGACCTCCGCCCCAAGCGCGTCACCGGCCGCGACGCCGAGCGCAGCCTCGAGCGCGCCCGCATCACCGCCAACAAGAACGCCATCCCGTTCGACCCCGCCAAGCCCGCCATCACCTCGGGCATCCGCCTCGGCACC
>CAXUBM010000153.1:0-1694 GCA_964249235.1 uncultured Acetobacteraceae bacterium
GGCGTGCTCCGTGACCTGCCGATCCTCGCCCGCATGGCGAGCCGCAACCTCGCCCGCGTCTGGCTTTCCGTCACCACGCTCGACAACGACCTCGCCCGCCGCATGGAGCCGCGCGCCGCCTCGCCCGCCCGCCGCCTCGCCGCCATCGCCGGCCTGCGCGAGGCCGGCGTTCCCGCCGGCGTCCTCGCCGCCCCCATGATCCCCGGCCTGAACGATCCCGAGCTCGAGCGCATCCTGGCCGCCGCCGCCCGCGCCGGCGCCACCCACGCCGGCTACGTCCTGCTGCGCCTGCCGCTCGAGCTGCGGACCCTGTTCGAGACCTGGCTTCACCAGCACTACCCGCAGCGCGCCCGGCACGTGCTCAACCTGATCCGCGACACCCGCGAGGGCGCCCTCTACCAGAGCAGCTTCGGCGTCCGCCAGACCGGCACCGGCGCCTACGCCGACCTCCTCGCGCAGCGCTTCAACGCCGCCATCCGCAAGTCCGGCCTGCGCACCGAACGCGACCGCCTCGACGCGAGCGCCTTCGTCCGTCCCGTCCGCCGCACCCCCGCCGACGAGCAGCTTGCCCTTTTGTAATAAGCGGGGCCCGGTGTTGCTACAGGTGTAATTATCGGTTTACTCTTCGGTAACGATGTCCGGGACCAAACATGAACTCGACGGTTAACGATCGAGGCACCGGAAGATGTTCGCCATCACGCCAGTAAAACGCGGCCGTTCAAGATCAGATTGGAGACCACGCGTGTCGAGCAAGACAATCAAACGTGCGAGGACTGCGGTTCTCGCGGCGGCCCAGATCGCCGGCGCAACGGCTGCCGCCGGCGCCGCGACCGTCAGCGGCAACGTCGCCGGCTGGGTCGCGACGGCCACCCGGACAGGGACGGCGTCCGACAGCATGTCGGTCGACATCGCCGTGCACATGGCGTTGAAGAACACCGACGCCCTCGTCGGCCTGGTCGCCGCCGTCTCCAAGCCCGGCAGCGCCAGCTACGGCAGCTATCTCACGGCCTCGCAGTTCGCCGCCCGCTTCGCGCCCGCCGCCGCCGACGTCGCCGCCGCCAAGGCGATGCTGACCCAGGCCGGCATGACGGACATCAAGGTCGGTCCTCTCGGGGCCTATGTTTCGGCCACCGCCACGGTCAAGCAGCTCCGCACCACCTTCGGCGTCTCCCAGAACCTTTATCGCTATGGCAGCCTCACACTGCGCGCCAACGAGGAAGCACCCACCATCCCGGCCTCGCTCGCCGGCAAGGTCATCTCCATCGAGGGCCTCGACGACACCGACTCGCTGCGCCAGCCTCTTCATGTGTCGGCCTTTCAGGGTGCCCCGGTCGCCCCGGCCGCCGCCGCCGCCAGCACCACCGTCACGCCGCCGCCGCTCGCCTCCCAGGATCCCTCGCCCTACTGCGACAGCTATTTCGGCGATCTCAAGGCGACGCTCAGCACCAAGCCGGCTCCCTACAACAAGGCCCTGCCCTGGCTGAACTGCGGCTACACGCCCCAGCAGATCCAGGCCGCCTACGGCCTGAACCCCGGCAGCATCGGCATCAACGGCGCCGGCGTGACCGTCGCCATCGTCGACGCCTACGCCTCGCCCACTCTCCAGGCCGACGAGAACCGCTACGCCGGCAATCACGGCCTGCCGAAGCTGACGGCCTCGAACTTCACCCAGATCATTCCCGCCGGGATCCACA
>CAXUBM010000153.1:1794-4876 GCA_964249235.1 uncultured Acetobacteraceae bacterium
CAAGGAGGAGTACGGCTGGGGCACTTACCGTGGCCTCCTCGGCGGGGTGACGATCAACAGCGGCACGTCCGTCACCACCAGCGGCCTCGAGACGGCCACCTTCGACGGCCTGACCTACTCCGACTTCGTCTTCTACGCGGGCAGCGGCGGCGGCATCAGCCTGGTCGAGCCGGAGCCCGACTATCAGACCTCCGTCGTGCCCGCCTCCTTGGCCACGACGCTCAACGAAGCCTCGGGCTACACCGTGACGCTCACCCCGCGCCGCGTCAGCCCCGACATCGCCGCCGACGCCGACCCCTACACCGGCTATCTCTACCCCGAGACGTACACGATCGCCGGCAACTACAGCGACACGGGCTGCACCAAGCTGACCGCCACCACCGAGTACTGCGAGATCGCCGAGGGCGGCACCAGCCTCGCCTCGCCGCTCACCGCCGGCATGATCGCGACCGTCGACCAGGTCCGCGGCGCGCTCGGCAAGCCCTTCATCGGCTTCGCCAACCCGTTCCTCTACGGCCTCAAGACGGGGACCTCGACGAACAGCGCCGCCATCAACCAGATCACCGCGCCGACCACGCCCTACGCGGTGCTGCGCGCCTACATCGCGCTCCCGACCACGGCGCGCGTCGTGACCATCAACTCGGTTCCGAAGGTCATCACCCCGACGCCGTTCCCGCTGGAGGTCTGCTCGACCTACCTGTGCCAGGGTCTCGACGACGTCTTCAACTACGTCACGCCCGGCTACAACGACGTGACCGGCCTCGGCGTGCCCTACGTGCCGCTCCTGGCCATCCAGTAATCGCCAGACTCATCGGCGCACCATCACGGAAGGGCGGGGATCGATCCCCGCCCGACCGGCGCGAACGACGCCCGTCCTTGGAGACAAAACGTGCAAGCCAAGATCGACAACCTTTCCCTGCGCGCCGCCCTCGGCGCCTGCACGCTCATGTGCGCCCCGCACGCGTTGGCCGCCACCCTGACCGGCAACGTCGCGCCTTGGGCCGCCGCCGCCGCCCGGACCGGCACCGCCGCTCCTGACCAGTCGGTTTCCATCCTGGTGCACATGGCGCTGAAGAACCCCGGCGCGTTGACGGCGCTGGCCAAGTCCGTCTCCACTCCCGGGGGCGCCGCCTACGGCCACTACCTCACCAGCGCCCAGTTCGCGAACCGCTTCGCCCCCGCCGCATCCGACGTCGCCGCCGTCCGGGCCATGCTGACGAACGCCGGCATGACGAACGTCACCGCCGGCCCGATCGGCGCCTACGTGTCCGCCACCGCCACCGTCGCCCAGCTCCGCCAGGCCTTCGGTGTCTCGCAGAGCCTCTACAAGGTCGCCGGCCGCACGCTGCGCGCCAACGCCGAGGCGCCCACTATTCCCGCCGCGCTGTCCGGCAAGATCCTCTCCATCGAGGGCCTTGACGACGGCGACCTGCTTCGCCGCCCGATGAACATGACCGGCGACACGCCCGCCTCCTTCACCCCGGCCGCGACCACCGCCGCGGACGGCATCATCGCCCCGCCCGTCTCCGACAACCCGCCCTCGCCCTACTGCAGCAACTACTACGGCGACACGACCGTCACGCTCAGCACCAAGCCCGGTCCCTATCCCAAGACCATGCCCTGGGTCGTCTGCGGCTACACGCCCCAGCAGGTCCAGCAAGCCTATGGCGCCGACAAGGTCAGCGTCGACGGCACCGGTGTCACGGTCGGCATTCTCGACGCCTACGCCTCGCCCACGCTCGAAGCCGACGAAAACAAATACGCCGCCACCTACGGCCTGCCGACGCTGACCACCGCCAACTTCAAGCAGATCATCCCCGAGGGCATCTACAACGTGAGCCCGAACGAACCTTGTGGCCCGCAGGGCTGGTTCGGCGAGCAATCCCTCGACGTCGCCGCCGTCCACAGCTCGGCTCCCGGCGCCAAGATCGTCTATATCGGCGCGCGTGACTGCGCGGAGTCGCTGACCGTGGCGGCCGAGAACGCGATCTACAATCACCAGGCCGACATCCTGACCAACAGCTACGGCGACGACGGCGAGAGCGATTCCGCCGCCGACATCGCCGCCCAGGATCAGGCCTACATGGCCGCCGGCGCGCTCGGCATCACCGTCCTCTTCAGCTCCGGTGACGACGGCGACCTCAGCCAGGACAACGGCATCGCCACCGGCTCCTATCCCGCCACCAGCCCTTACGTCACCGCCGTCGGCGGCACCTCGCTGGCCCTGACCGACGCAACCGGCGCCAAGTCCGAGTACGGCTGGGGCACCTACTACGACCTGCTCAGGAAGGCCACGATCAACAGCGCGTCCTCCGTCACCACGGCTGGTCTGAGCAAAGAGACGATCGACGGCACCACCTACGCCGACTTCATCTTCTACGCCGGCTCCGGCGGCGGCGTCAGCCTGATCGAGCCGCAGCCCGCCTATCAGGCCGGGGTCGTTCCCGCCGCCCTCTCGAGCCAGGTCTTCTACGCCAACGGCGAGCCGGTGCCGCTCAGCACCCCTTACCGCGTCGACCCCGACATCTCCGCCTTCGGCGACCCCAACACCGGCTTCATCTTCGGCGAGTCCTACACCGATGCCGGCAATGCCGCCGACACCGGCTGCACGCCGGAAACCGCCACCACCGAGTACTGCTTCCGCCGCATCGGCGGCACCAGCCTGTCCTCGCCGATCACCGCCGGCATCATGGCCATCGTCAACGAGCAGCGCGGCCGTGCCGGCCGTCCCTATGTCGGCTTCGCCAACCCCTGGCTCTACAGCCTCGACATCGGCGCCACCCTCGACAGCGCCGGCGTCAGCCAGGTGCTGCCGCCGGCCACGCCCACATCGGAACTGCGCAGTTACGACACCGATCTCTCCGAGGTCCGCGTCTTCACCCTCAACTCGGTGCCCAAGCTCGCCATCACCGCGCCCTTCCCGCTGATCGTCTGCGACCAGAAGGTCTGCGAGGGCATCGACGACGTCTTCAACCAGGTCACCGCCGGCTACAACAACACCACCGGCCTCGGCGTCCCCTACGTGCCCGACTTGATCAACGACTAGGCAGGACGCGGGGCGCCGCCCCGCACCTCGCTGGGG
>CAXUBM010000153.1:4886-5348 GCA_964249235.1 uncultured Acetobacteraceae bacterium
TGCCAGGTCCAGCAGGCGCCGCCTCCTGGCGGGGTATGGGGCGGAGCCCCATAACGCTTCCATGTTCACCCGCAAACCGATCGACGCCGTCCTCGCCAAGAGCGAGCACAACCACCTCGCCCGCACCCTCGGCCCGCTGGCCGTCACCGCGATCGGCATCGGCTGCATCATCGGCGCCGGCATCTTCGTCCTCACCGGCAACGCCGCCGCCCGCTACGCCGGCCCCGGCATCATGCTCTCCTTCATCGGCGGCGGCATCGCCTGCGGCTTCGTCGGCCTCTGCTACGCCGAGCTCGCCGCCATGATCCCGGTGACCGGCAGCGCCTACACCTTCACCCACGTGGCCCTGGGCGAGCTCGCCGCCTGGAGCGTCGGGTGGAACCTCGGCCTCGACTATGCCGCCGGCGCCGCGACGGTGGCCGTCGTCTGGTCCAGCTACGCCGCCGCCCTCCTGCACGACAT
>CAXUBM010000154.1:0-5305 GCA_964249235.1 uncultured Acetobacteraceae bacterium
TCTGTCCCAGAGCGAGCAGTCCGGCGAGACGGTCGAGACCGTGATCGACCAGTTCGTCCGCCATCGCCTCGGCCGCCACGCCGGCGGTCTCGACCCCGAACCGCAGGGCTTCGACGAAGGCCGCGTTCCCGACGCCGACGTGCGCCTGTTCCGCGACGTCGTTCGCACCGCGTCCGTCGAACAGGACCGCCTCGACGGCATGCTCGCCGACGCCCTGCCGCCCGAATGGCCGTTCTCCCGGCTCGACCCCGTCCTGCGCGCCGTGCTGCGCGCCGCCTCGGCCGAGCTGGTGCTGGCCGACGGGCCCCCCGCCCGCGTCGTCATCAACGAGTATCTCGACGTCGCCCACGCCTTCTTCGACGGCGACGAGCCGCGCATGGTCAACGGCCTGCTCAACCGCGTCGCCCGCGAGCTGAGGGCCGGCGAGTTCGCCGCACCCGGGGGATGATCACACTCCCGCCGGAGTTCGCCTTCATCGAGCGCCACTTCCGGCCCCTCGCCGGACCCGGCTCGCTGGACCTACAGGACGACGCCGCCATCCTCCCATTCCGGCCCGGCGAGGAGCTCGTCGTCGCCGCCGACGCGATGGTCGAGGGGGTGCACTTCCTCGCCGGCGATCCTCCGGTCGACCTCGGCCGCAAGCTCCTGCGCGGCAACCTCTCCGACCTCGCCGCCATGGGCGCCACGCCGATCGGCTACCTCCTGACGCTCAACGTGCCCCGTTCCCGCGGCGAGCCCTTCTTCGCCGCCTTCGCCGAAGGCCTCGCGCGCGACCAGGCCGAGTTCGGCTTGGCCCTGCTCGGCGGCGACACCACCGGCACCGACGGCCCGCTCTCGATGTCGCTGACCATTCTCGGCACCGTCGCGGCCGGCGCCGCCGTGCGGCGCTCCGGCGCCCGTCCCGGCGACGCCCTCTGCGTCACCGGCACGATCGGCGACGGCGCGCTCGGCCTGCGCGCCCTGCGCGGCGAGGTCGCGGATCCCGACCACCATCTCGCCGGCCGCTACCACCTGCCGCGTCCCCGCCTCGCGATCGCCTCGCCCGGGCTCGCCCATGCCGCCATCGACGTCTCCGACGGCCTGCTCCAGGACGCGGCCCATCTTTGCCGCGCGAGCGGCGTCGCGCTCGACATCGAGCTCGCCCGCGTTCCCCTCTCGCCGCAGGCGCGTGCCGCCGGTCCGCGATGGTTCGAGACCTGCCTGTCCGGCGGCGACGATTACGCGCTCCTCATCGCCGTGCCTCCTGACGCCTCAGGCGCCCTCGCCGACGCCGCCGCGTCCCGAGGCGTCGCCCTGACCGCGATCGGCAGGTTCCGCCCCGGACCTCCCGCGCTGCGTCTGTTCGACGCCACGGGCGCCGAGACGCAGGTCGGCACGCACGGCTTCAGCCACTTCTGAGCGGCCGTCTGGTCGCGCTTTTTTACACTTGCCGGCTGCGGACGAATGATATTGTAAAACGTAAGCGAAACGATCACAATCTCGTGGTCGGCTGTTCGGGCGGTGGGGCGACGATGGGAGGCATGAGAGCTTGAAGATACCTCTCGCCGTGCTGCCGCTCATCTTCGTTATTGCAGCGATCGGCTGGCACGGCTTTCTCGATCTGGCGCGGCGCGCCAAGGCCAAGAGCGGCTGGCGCCTGGCGATGTGGCGCGCCGCCGCCGGCCTGTCCACCGGCATCGCGGTCTGGTCGCTGCCGCTGCTGGCCTTCGTCGTCCAACGCTCGCCGGTGCCGCTGGCCTGGACGGGCGCCGCCGTGGTCGTCTCGCTCCTCGTCGCCGTCGTGTCGGTCACCACCGGCGTGGCGCTCGGCGCCCGGCCGACCGGGCTCGCGCGCGCGCTCGGCGCCTGCGTCATGGGATGCGGCCTGTGCAGCGTCTACTTCGTCGAGATCACCGGCATGCGCGGCGTGGTCTCCACCGGCTTCGACATCCGCCCCGTGTTCGCCTCCGCCTTCCTCGCCACCGTGGTCGGCACGCTGGCGATCACCCTCGACACCCGCCATCGCCGTCGGCGTTCGCACCTGCTCGGCGTCCTGCTGCTCGCCGTCGCGACGGCATGCATGTTCTGCACCTCGTTCTACGCCACCGACTTCGCCAACGCGCCCTCGGGCGAACGCACCGCCGCCTTTCCCGCCGTGCCGCTCGCGGTGGGCGTCGCGCTGTGCACCGCCATGGTGTTCGCCGTGGGACAGCTCGTCTCGCTCTTCGACCGCCGCATCGACAAGCTCGCCGCCCGCTCGACGCGCCTGATCCGGCGCAACGAGGAACAGCTCAAGCGCATTCTCGAGCAGCTGCCCTTCGGCATCCTCGTCGCCGACGTCGCCACCGGCGAGACGACCTTCTCCAACCACGAGGCCGCCCGCGTGCTGAGCGGCGTCAAGTCCGATGGTGCGCGGGCGTCGATCTTCCCTTCCAGCAACGTCGAGGGTGACCCGCTCGCCCGCGCCCTCCGCGACGAGGAGACCATCACCCGCGAACTCCACCCCGTGCCGCTGCAGAACGGCGGCACCGCGTCGCTCGAGGTCAGCGCCGCGCCGATCTACGACGAGAACCGCCGCGCCGTCCTCGCCATCGCCGCCTTCCAGGACGTCTCCGCCCGGGTCAAGGCCGAGGCCGACCTGCGCCAGGTCCAGAAGATGGACGCGCTCGGCCAGCTCACCGGCGGCGTCGCCCACGACATCAACAATCTCCTGACGGCGATCCTCGGCAACCTCGATCTGCTCGAGCCGCGCCTCGCCGATGAAGCGCAGCGCGCCCTGCTGCGCAACGCGCTCGGCGCCACCGAGCGCGGCGCCAGGCTCACCGGCCAGCTCCTCGGTTTCTCCCGCCGGCAGTCGCTCGAGCCGGTTCCGGTCGACGTCAACAAGGCGGTCGCCGACATGCGTCCGCTCCTGGCCAGCACGCTCGGCGGCACCATCCGCGTCGACTGCCTCCTCGGCGACGACGTCTGGCCGGCCTCGGGCGATCCCACCCAGCTCGAGCTCGTGCTCCTCAACCTCTCCATCAACGCCCGCGACGCGATGCCGCGCGGCGGCACCATCTCCATCGGCACGCGCAACGTGGTCCTCACCGAGTCGAGCGGACCGGGCGACCCGCCGCCCGGCGACTACGTCACCCTCTATGTCCGCGACAACGGCGTCGGCATGGACCGCGCCACCCTGTCGCGCGCCTTCGAGCCGTTCTTCACCACCAAGTCGGTCGGCAAGGGCTCGGGCCTGGGCTTGTCGCAGGTGCTCGGCATCGCCCAGCAGCTCGGCGGCGGTGTCCGCATCAGCTCCGAACCCGGCCGCGGCACCACCGTGCAGCTCTTCATGCCGCGCAGCCTCGCCGGCGTCGAAGCCTCGCCGGTCACCGCGCGCCGTGCGGACAAGAGCGAGCTGCTGCTCGGCAAGACCATCCTCCTCGTCGACGACGACCGCGACGTCCGCATCGCCGCCCGCGGCATCCTCGGACAGCTCGGCTGCATCGTCATCGAGGAGGACAACGGCCGCGCCGCCGTCGCCCGCGTCGCCGGCCCCGAGCGCATCGATATCGTCATGATCGACTTCGCCATGCCCGGCATGACCGGCGCCGACGCCGCCGACCAGATCCGCGCCATCAGGCCGGCGGTCCCCATCCTGCTGATCACCGGCTACGCCGGCGCCGACCTGCAGCCCGGCGTCGAGGGCCGTTTCCCGACCCTGCAGAAACCCTTCCGCAGCGCCGACCTCGCCATGCTGCTCCCGTCCCTGCTGCCGTTCGGCGCCCGGCCCGAGCCCGCCGCCGCGCCCGCCTCCGTGGTCACGTTCAAGCGGCGCGAGCGCGGCGCGGGCCTGAACGAATCACGGCAGCGCGAGATCGGCTGACCGCGGAGGTCTCTTTCTTTCCGGCCGTTGCGGCCGATTATACTGACCCATGAACTCCTCCGCGCCCGACCTCGACGAACCCGTCTCGCGACCGCCGACCCGCCGGGCGATCACAGCCGCCGCCACCCTGCCCGAAGCGGAGGCCGTCACCGCCCTGCTCGACGAGACCGCCCTCGACCACGATGCCGAACAGCAGATCGGCCAGCTTGCCCGGCGCCTGGTTGCCGCGCTGCGCGCCCGCGGCACCCGCGGCCCCGTGGAAGCGCTGATGCGCGAATACGCGCTCTCCTCCGCCGAGGGCGTCGCCCTGATGTGCCTGGCCGAAGCCCTGCTCCGCACGCCCGACCACGCCACCCGCGACGCGCTGATCCGCGACCGCGTCGGCGGCGGCGACTGGCGCGCCCATGTCGGCCGCTCGCCGTCGCTGTTCGTCAATGCCGCCTCCTGGGGCCTTCTCGTCACCGGCCGCCTCGCCGCCACCGCCGACGAGGCCGGCCTCGCCCGCGCGCTCGCCTCCATCCTGGCCCGCGGCGGCCAGCCCGTCATCCGGCGCGCCCTCGACCTCGCCATGCGCCTGATGGGCGAGCACTTCGTCCTCGGCCAGACCATCGAGGCCGCCACCGTTCGCGCCCGCCCCCTGGAGGCCCGCGGCTTCCGCTACTCCTACGACATGCTCGGCGAAGGCGCCCTGAGCGAAGCCGACGCCGCCCGCTACCGCGACAGCTATGCCGCCGCCATCAGCACCATCGGCCGCGCCGCCGCCGGCCTCGCCCCTCTCGACCGCCCCGGCATCTCGATCAAGCTCTCGGCGCTGCACCCGCGCTACACCCGTTCCCAGCGTGCCCGCGTGCTCACCGAACTGTCGCCCCGCCTCGCCGGCCTCGCCAGGCAGGCCGCCGCGAACGGCATCGGGGTCAACATCGACGCCGAGGAAACCGACCGCCTCGACCTCTCGCTCGATCTCCTTGAGCGTCTCTGCTTCGACCCCGCCATCGCGGGCGCCCACACGCTGGGCTTCGTCGTCCAGGCTTACGGCAAGCGCGCCACCGCCGTGATCGACCACCTGGTCGACCTCGCCCGCCGCTCCGGCCGGCGCCTCGCCGTTCGCCTCGTCAAGGGCGCCTACTGGGACAGCGAGATCAAGCGCGCCCAGGAAGGCGGCGTCGAGTTCCCCGTGTTCACCCGCAAGGCCCACACCGACCTCGCCTACATCGCCTGTGCCCGCCGCATGCTCGCCGCCGCCGACGCGATCTACCCCCAGTTCGCCACCCACAATGCCCGCACGCTCGCCACCATCCACACGATCGCCGGCCCCGACGCCCCACGCGATGCCTACGAGTTCCAATGCCTGCACGGCATGGGCGAGGCCCTCTATGACGAGGTCGTCGTCCCCGCCAAGCTGGACAGCCCCTGCCGCTTCTAAGCTCCCGTCGGCAGCCACGAGACCCTGCTCCCCTACCT
>CAXUBM010000155.1:0-5292 GCA_964249235.1 uncultured Acetobacteraceae bacterium
GGGCGAAGCCGCCGCGCGCCAGCGGCACCGTGCTCTATCTCCATGGCGGCGGCTTCGCCCTGTGCGGTCTCGACAGCCACGACGGCATCTGCGCCCGCCTCGCCGCCACCTCCGGTGCGTCCGTCCTCTCGGTGGCTTACCGCCTCGCGCCCGAGCACCCGTATCCCGCCGCCCCCGAGGACGCCTACGCCGCCTATCTCTGGCTTCGCCGCCATGCCGAGGCGCTCGGCCACGGCAATCGTGCGCTCGCGGTGGTCGGCGACAGCGCCGGCGGCAACCTCGCCGCCGCGCTCTGCCTGATGGCCCGCGACCGCGACGTTCCTGTCCCCGACCTGCAGATCCTCTTCTACCCCGCCACCACCGGCGGCGAGCCCGTGCCGTCCCGCCGCCTCTACGCCAACGGCTACATGCTCACCGTCGGCATGATGAACTGGTTCAAGTCGCTCTACCTCCAGGACCGCTCGCGCGAGCGCGAGCCCTACTACGCGCCCGCCGGCGCCGCCGACCTTTCCGGCCTGCCGCCCGCGATCATCGTCACCGCCGAGTTCGACCCGCTGCGCGACGAGGGCCGCCTCTTCGCCGACCGCCTCGAGGCCGCCGGCATCGACGTCCGCTACCGGTGCGTTCCCGGCGCCATCCACGGTTTCCTGCTGTTCTTCCCGTTCATGCCGAAATCCTGGAACGCGCTGCGCCGCGCCGGCCGCGAGATCCGCGCAGCACTCGACCAGGCCTGGGCACGAAACCTGCAAGGCGCGTCGGACAACATCGTTCCACTGGCTGCCGTCACCGCATGAAGCCCATTGTCGCGGCACTCCTCGTTCTTCTGCCGCTCACGGCGGGCGCCACCGAGGTCGCCCCCCGGTCCCCGCATCGCGGCGGCACCCTGCGTCTGACGGCCGACAGCGCCTTCGGCTCCATCGATCCCGCCTACGCCTACACGCTCGGCCTCGAGCAGATCCTCCAGATCACCAACGACGGCCTCGTCACCTTCCGCAAGGCACCCGGCGTGCTCGGCAACCAGGTCGTCCCCGATCTCGCCGACGCCCTTCCCACCCCGACCGACGGCGGCCGCACCTACGTCTTTCATCTGCGGCCCGACATCCGCTTCTCGACCGGCAAGCCGGTGACCGTCGACGACGTCGTGGCCAGCATGCGCCGCGAGTTCCGCCTCGCCGGCCCCGGCACCAGCTTCTACGAGACGATCGTCGGCGCCGACGCCTGCATCCAGCGCCCTGCCGGCTGCATGCTGACCGGCGGCATCGAGGCGGATCCGAAAGCGGGGACCGTCACCGTCCACCTCATCCGCCCCGACGCCGAGTTCCTCTACAAGCTGTGCCTGAACTTCGCCGACGTCGTTCCTGCCTCGACCCCCGAGCGTGACATCGGCAATGACCCGGCCGCTGCCACCGGCCCCTACATGATCCAGAACTACGATCCCAATCGCCACATGACGGTCGTCCGCAATCCTTATTTCCGCGCCTGGGACGACCAGGCCCAGCCCGACGGCTACGTCGACCGGATCGAGTACAGTTTCGGCCTTTCCGACGAAGCCGAGGTCACCGCCGTCGAGAACAACGAATTCGACTGGATGTATGACGACAAGCCCGCCGACCGTCTCGGCGAGATCGGTGCTCGCTTCTATCGGCGCACCTACGTCAACGCGCTCCCCACGATCTGGTACGTGCCGATGAACACCCGGCTCTACCCGTTCGACCACCTCAAGGCGCGGCAGGCGGTCGAGTACGCGGTCGACCGCTACGCGGCCACCATCTTCTTCGGCGGCCCCGGCGTCGGCATTCCAATGTGCCAGATCCTGCCGCGCGACTTCCCCGCCCACATCGACTACTGCCCTTACACGAAAGGCGCCTCGCCCGCCCATCCCGTGGCGACGTGGAGGGCGCCCGACCTCGCGCTCGCCCGCCGCCTCGTCGTCGAAAGCGGCACCGAGGGCGCCGACGTCACCCTGATCGTCCCCGACCACGCCTACACCAAGGCGCTCGGCGATTATCTGCGCTCGATCCTCGAGGAGATTGGCTATCACGCCTCCGTCCGCGCCTTCGACTTCAACATCCAGTTCACCTACATCCAGAACACCAACAACAAGGTCCAGATCAGCCTCACCGATTGGAACCAGGACTACCCGGCGGCCTCCGACTATCTCGACGAGCTCTACGGCTGCGGCAGCTTCCACCCCGGTTCCGACAGCTCGATGAACATCCCCGGCGACTGCGATCCCGACCTGGAAACCGTGATGGCCAAGGCCAGCGACAGCACCGATGCCGCCGCCGCCGGGAAGCTCTGGGAGCAGGCCGACCGGATGATCACCGACCGCGCCTTCTCCGTCCCGCTGCTGCAGCTGCGCTGGATCGACATCGTCTCGTCACGCCTCGGCAACTATCACTTCAACCCCATCAGCCGCCTGTTTTTCTCGCAGGTGTGGGTGCAGTGACCGCCAGTCCTCAACCGCGCGGTCCCTGGATCGAGGGCGCCCGCCGCTTCGGCCGCGACCGCACCGCCATGGCCGCCCTGATCGTCCTGCTCGCGATCACGCTCGCCTGCGTCGCCGCCCCCCTCTATGCCCGCTTGATCGCCCACACCGACCCGTTCGTCTCCAACGTCGCCGGCACGATCGACCTGCACGGCCGCCGCACCTACGTCATGCAGCCCGACAACAACCCGCTCCATTTGGGAATGACCCCCATCGGTCCGACCTGGGACCTGCGCGCCGACCCGCTCGGCGCCGACAGCCAGGGCCGCGACGTTGCCGCCCGCCTCCTCTATGGCGGCCGCGTCTCCCTCCTGATCGGCATCACCGCCACCCTGCTGTGCGCCGCAGCCGCCGCGGTCGTCGGCATCGTCGCCGGCTTCTTCGGCGGTTTCGTCGACGCGCTGCTGTCGCGCGCGATGGACGTCATGTGGGCCGTCCCGGTCTACCTGATCGCGATCTCGCTCTCGATTGTCACCGTCAGCCAGGGTCTCAGACTCGGCCCCGTCACCATCGACTCCGACAATCTCCTGCTGCCGATCGCCATCATCGCCATCGTCTACGTCCCGTATATCGCGCGCCCGGTCCGCGGGCAGGTTCTCAGCCTGCGCCAGAGCGACTTCATCCTCGCCGCCCGCTGCCTCGGTGTGCCCCGGTCCCGCATTCTCGTCCGCGATATCCTCCCCAACGTCGCCACCACCATTCTCGTCCTCGCTCCGCTGCTGATGGCGCTCAACATCCTCGCTGAATCCGCCCTCTCCTTTCTCTCGATCGGCGTGCAGGCCCCCGCCGCCAGCTGGGGCACGATCATCAACGACGGCCAGGGCCTGATCTACACCCGCCCGATGGTCGCCATCGCCCCGGGGCTGGCCATCGTCGTCACCGTGCTGGCGCTGAACCTGATCGGGGACGGCCTGCGCGACGCCCTCGACAGCCGCGCCGCCGCCCGATGAACACGCCAAGGCAAGCCGAGGGCGCCCACAACGCGAGGCGGCGGGGTCCAGGCGCCCGGCGCCTGGCGGGGTTCGGGGCAGAGCCCCGACCTTCGCCACGATGATCGGCGCCGTCCTCCGCCGTCTCCTGCAGACGGTCTTCGTCCTGGTCGCCGTGTCCGTCCTGATCTTCCTGATCTTCTTCGCCACCCCCGGCGCCGACCCGTCCGCCCGCATCGCCGGCCGCAACGCGTCGCCCGCGACGCTCGCCGCCGTCCGCCACGAGTTCGGCTTCGACCGGCCGATCACCGTCCAGTACGGCCGCATGATGGAGAAGCTCTTCGTCACCCGCGACCTCACCAGTTTCGTCAACCGCGGCCAGCGCGTCGTCCCCGCGGTGATGCAAGCCGCTCCGATCACGCTGTCGCTGACCTTCGGCGCGGCCGCCATCTGGGTCGCCGCCAGCGTCCTGATCGGCACGCTGGCCGCCGCCACCGCCGGCACGCTCCTCGACCGCGCGCTGATGATCGGCGCCCTGGTCGGCATCTCGATCCCCGTCTTCTGGCTCGGCGAGGTCGTCAACCTCGTCACCCAGAGCCGCTGGCATGACACCTGGCTGTTCTCCTGGGTGCCCGGTCTCGGCTACACCCCGCTCGCCGAGAACCCCGGCCTCTGGGCCGCCCACCTGGTCCTGCCCTGGATCACCCTGGCGATCCTCTTCATCGGCATCTACGGCCGCGTGCTTCGCGCCGACCTCGTTGCCGTCTACTCGGAGGACTTCATCCGCACCGCCCGAGCCAAGGGCTTGGCTCCCAGCCAGGTGATGGTCCGGCACGCGCTGCGCACCTCGCTGGTCACCTTCGTCTCGCTGTTCGGTCTCGATTTCGCCCAGCTCGTCGGCGGCGGCGCCTTGCTGACCGAAGTCGTCTTCGGGCTGAACGGCGTCGGCCGACTGACTTACGTCGCACTCGCCAATCTCGACCTGCCGATGATCATGGCGACGGTGATGTATTCCGCCGTTTTCGTGGTGCTCGCCAACGCCGTCGTCGACATTCTCTACGCCGCACTCGACCCGAGGGTCCGCGATGCACGATGAACCTCTCCTCTCGGTCAGGAACCTTTCGGTCTCTTTTCGCACCGAGCGCAACCGGCCTGCCCTGTCCGTGCTTCGCGACGTCTCCTTCGACGTCCACCCGCGCGAGATCCTCAGCCTCGTCGGCGAAAGCGGCTCCGGCAAGTCCATCACCTCGCTCGCCGTCATGGGACTGATCGACAGCCCCAACGCCGTCATCGAGGGCTCCGTCGCCTTCCGCGGCCGCGAACTGCTTGGCCTCCCCGACCGCAGTCTGCGCGCCATTCGCGGCGCCGAGATCGCGATGATCTTCCAGGACCCGATGACGGCCCTCACGCCCGTCTACACGATCGGCCGCCAGATCGCCGAGGCCCTGCACGCCCACCGGAGCATGTCCTCCCGTGCCGCCCGCGCCCGCACCGTCGAGCTCCTCGGCGAGATGGGCATTCCCGCGCCGCGCCGCGCCGCCGACAGCTACCCGCACCAGCTCTCCGGCGGAATGCGCCAGCGCGCCGTCATCGCCATGGCGCTCAGCTGCAACCCGGCGCTGCTGATCGCCGACGAACCCACCACCGCGCTGGACGTCACCGTCCAGGCCCAGATCCTCGAACTGATCGGCCGCCTGCGTCGCGATTTCGGCTCGTCCATCATGCTCATCACGCACGACATGGGCGTCGTCGCCGAAACCGCCGACCGCGTTCTCGTGATGTATGCCGGCGGCATCGTCGAGCGCGGCGCCAGCACCGACGTCCTCGGGGCGCCCGCCCATCCCTATTCCTGGGGACTGCTTCGTTCCATACCCC
>CAXUBM010000156.1:0-5262 GCA_964249235.1 uncultured Acetobacteraceae bacterium
CTCGCCACCCCGAGGACGATCGAGAGCCGGACGAGCGCCGGCGCCGCCAACCGCACGTCGGCGGCCCGGAATCGGCCGATGAAGTCCTCCAGCGCGCTCGGCGGGATCGGCCTGCCGAACAGGTAGCCTTGCAGCTCGCCGCATCCTTCCTCGGTCAGCCGCAATCGCTGCTCGTCGGTCTCCACGCCCTCCGCGTTGACCGACATTCCGAGCGAGTGTCCCAGCCCGATGATCGCCCGGATGATCGACAGGGCGCCGGCATTGCCGCCCATCTCGCGCACGAACGACTGGTCGATCTTGATCTTGTCGAACGGGAACCGGCTCAAATAGGCGAGCGAAGAATAGCCGGTGCCGAAATCATCCATCGCCACCCGCACGCCCAGCGCGCGCACATCGTTCAGCGCCGCCAGGATCGCGTCATCCTCCTCCATCAGCAGCGCCTCGGTGATCTCGAGCTCCAGCCGCTGCGGCGGCAGCCCCGACGCGCGCAGCGCGTGCCGCACGTCCTCGCCGACCTGCCGCGTCCGGAACTGCGCCGGCGACAGGTTGACCGCGATCTTCATCTCGCCCGGCCACGTCATCGCCGTTCGGCAAGCCTCCACCAGCACCCAGGCGCCGATCGGGCCGATCAGCCCGGTGTCCTCCGCCAGCGGGATGAACGCGGCCGGGCTGATCAGCCCGCGTGTCGGATGCCGCCAGCGCAGCAGCGCCTCGAACCCCGCCAGCGCCGCCGCCGGCGACACCTGAGGTTGGTAGAAGATCTCGAACTCGCCGTTCCGCAACGCGTGGCGCATCTCGAGCTCGAGCGCGTGCCGCTGTCTCGCCCGCAGATCCATCTCCGGCTCGAAGAAGCGCAGGCAGCCGCGTCCGTCCGCTTTCGCCCGGTGCAGCGCCAGGTCAGCGCATTTGAGCAGCTCGTCGGCCGAAGGCGCGCCCGCCGCCAGCGCCGCCCCCACGCTCAGCCCGACATCCACCGTGCACCCGGCGAGCTCGAACGTCTCGGCGATCGCCTCGCCCAGGCGCTGCGCCAGCATCGCCGCCGCGTGCGGCTGCTCGCCCATCTGCACGATCGCGAACTCGTCGCCGCCCAGCCGAGCGACGACGTCTTCCTCGCCACAGCAGGCGCGCAGCCGGTCCGCCACCGCCCGCAGCAGCGCGTCGCCCATCGCGTGGCCGAGCGTGTCGTTGATCGTCGTGAACCGGTCCAGGTCCAGTAAAAGCATCGCCGCCCGTTGCCGATCCGCCGCCCGCGCGAACAACGCGCTCAGGTGCTCCCCGAACAGCAGCCGGTTCGGCAAAGCGGTCAGCTCGTCGTGACGCGCGACGTGAAAGAGCCGCGCTTCCGTCGCCCGACGCTCGCTGACGTCCTCGAACGTGGCCACCCAGCCACCGCCGCCGCCGATGGATTGCTGCGAGACCGCGATCGTCCGTCCGTCGGCCAACTCGCACGACAGCGCCTCCACCGCGCCGCCCACCACGTCCACCAGCTGCGCCAAGCCCGCCGCGCGCAGGACCTCGGACGCGCCCGCCCCCTCCTTCGGCGCCCCGAACATCTCGCCGTAGCGCCGGTTGAACACGCTCAGCCTGCCCTCGCCGTCGAACAGGCACAGCCCCTGGTTCATGTTTTCCAGCGCCGCCGTCATCGTCTCGTTGTGTGCCGCGATCTCGTCGGCATGCGATGCCGCCTGCGCCTGCATCAACGCCTCGATCCGCGCCATCGCCGCGACGATGCTCGCCTGCATCCACGCCAGCGCGCGCAGCAGGTCCGCCGTTTCCCCCCGGCCGTGCACGGCGATCGGATTGTCGAGCTTGCCCGAGGCGATCGACTGCGCCACCCGGATCGCGCGCCCGATCGGCGGCGCGATCGCCCGCGCCAGCACCAAGGTCGTCAGCAACGCCACCGCCAGGCTGCCCGCCAGCAGCATGCCGGTCCGCTGCGTCTGCGCCTTGATCAGCAGGCCTACCTGCCGCCGGTCCCGAAAGCCGTCGCCGGCGAACCGTTCCACCAGGGCTTCGAAATGCGCCTCCACCGCCGCGCTGCCCGCCCGGTCGGTCCCGATCAGCGGCAGCGCCCGCGCCACTTCGCCCCGCAGCGTCCGCGCCTGCGCCTGCGCCTTGGCCGACATCGCGCGATCGATCGCCACGTCCAGGTCGCCGAGCAGGTCGGCAGCGCAGCGCCGTGCCGCCGCCTCGTCGCGGCTCGACGCGAGCTGGCCGAACGCCACCTGCGCCGAACGCAGGTAGCTCATCGCCATGAACGCGTTGTCGTAGATCCCGACCGCGACACGGCCCAGCCGCTGCTCGGCCGCCTGCCCGCACGCGCCGACCAGCGCGGTCAACATCGTCAGGGCCAGGCAACCGGCCAGGATCCGCTTGCCGATCGTCATCGCGCGCTGCCCCTCGATCCGGCGTCACCTGACATCGACGTCCATCCGCATCTTCGGGTGGATGTGGCACAGGACGGTGTAGTGCCCGGGCTTGGGGAACCTCACGTCGACATGGCCGCCCGGATCGGTCTCGTCGGTGTCGAACGAGAACCCCGGCGAGTCCTCATACACCTGGTGCCCGAACTCGTCGTCGTTGTTGAACCGGATCGTATCGCCCGCGCTGACGCTCACCTGGCTGCGGCTGAACGATCGGTTCTTCTGGTCGACCGCGACCGGCTCGCCCGCGTGCGCCACCCCCGCCAGCAGGACCAGCGAGAGCCACGTCCAGCGCTTGATCCCGAGCCTCCCCAGCATGCCGCTCATCGGGTCACGATCGCCCGCTCCATCGGCGCCAGGCGGGCGAGCAGTCTGTTCTGTGTCCAGAACGGTACCCCCTGGTCGCCGAGCGCTTCCTGCAGATCCTCCACCACCGCATCGAACGCCGCCTCGTCGACATGCAGCCCGCGATGCGCCGCCACCATCGACCGTCCGCGATAGGCGCAGCCGCCGTCCGTGACGTGGCACAAAAACGCCACGAAGCGCCCCTTCAGCCAGTCCGGGTTGATGTCGTCGAAGTAACGCCGGAGGCGCGGGTCGGTCATGTAGAGCGAGATCACCCGCCCGCTCAGCCGCTCCACGCCCGGCTTGCCGCCGAGACCGTCGTACAGCGTGCCGTCGGCCCGCCCCTGTCCCGAAAACATGGTCGCCAGCAGCAACGCCAGCAGGCTTGCCACGCGAGGGATGCGCATCAGAATCCAGCCTCCAGCGAAAGATAGACGCCGTTCTGGTCGCCTTGCCGGGCGATCTCGCCGAGATCGACGAACGCCAGCGTCGCCGACAGATGCTTGTCGAAGAAGTAGGCCGCGAACACGTCAGAGGCGTCGCCCTCGTGGGCGAAGCGCAGGTTGTCGGGCTTGCTGCGGAACTCCGCCCCCAGCGCCAGCCGCCGCGTCACCAGCAGGGCCGCCGACCCCTCGAACTCCGCGCTTTCGCCACCATCGGCGTCGCCGCCGAAGCCGAGCAGCCCGAACTGGTTGGCCTTCGTCGCCCGCACGGTCGCGTCCACCAGCAGGCTCTGCGCCAGGAACAGCTTGGTCGCCGCGATGTAGAAATCCGCCCCGTCGGTGCTCTGCGCCCCGATCGCCCGCAACACCCCATGCTGGTCGGCCGACTTCAGCTCCGTTCCCACCGCGATCTGCGGGATCCAGCTGTCCTGGTCATACACGGCGTCGCCGTACAGCCGGACCTTCAGCCCCGCCACGTCCAGGTGGAACTGGTAACCGTCCCCGAGCCCCAGCCGCCCGCCCGCGCGGCCGGTGTCGAACCACTCATGCGCGTACGACAGCTCGATCCTGTCGTAGAAGCCGGCCGCCACGCCGGCACTGCCCAGCGTGAAATCCTGCAACGCGACCCCCGTCGCGTGCACGTCCCCGCCCACCTCGTCGCGCGTCCCGTAACCGGTGATCAGCGCCCAGGGCACCAATCCGCCGCCGCCCGCTCCCTCCACCTGCACCACGCCCGACGTGGCGAGCAGCCGCGAGCTCTGCGCGCGCGCCGAACTCCCCGCCACCACTCCCAGCAAGATGATCGCGCCCCAGACTGCCCCGGCGCCGCCTCGAAGTCCCACGACTGATCAGGCCCCAACTGACCCGGTGATCCTGACCCAGTTCCGTGAAGCGAACCTTAAGCGGCCGGCGTGACGGTCTCAGACGGGGCGTTCGCGCCCGAGCGCCGCATCGATCGAGTAGAGCCCAGGCCCCGTCACGTAGAGGAGCAGGAAGCCGCCCACGATGCTGATGTTCTTGTAGAAGTTGATCGTCGCCGCGGCGCGGGCCATCCCTGTCATCGTCCAGTATTCATGTCCGATGAAGGCGGCCGCGACCGTATACGCAGCCAGCAGCAGCGCCAGCGGTCGCGTGAATGCTCCCGCCAACAGCACGAGGCAGAAGAAGAACTCCACCAGCACCGCGATCATCGCCGTAATCGCCGGTGAAGGCAGACCTGCCTGCGTCATGTAGGCCACCGTCGCCCCGAAGGCGGTCATCTTGCCCCAGCCAAAGACGATGAACAGCACGACGAGCAGTATTCGCCCCACGAGGATGACCTCGTTCCTGACCCTGTCCGCTCCGAAATTCCAATTCATGGACGTTGCCCCCGATCGATACGGCGCCATACTCGCGCGCGGGGCGATCGGGGCGCAAGAAGACCGGGTGCAAGAAGACCGGGGCGCGCGCGGCCCCGGCCCTGCCGTCACTCGGCGCCGACGGTCTCTTCTTCGGACGCCGTGGTCAGCGCCTCGCCGAGCGTCTTCACCTTCTCGGCATTCTTGCCTTCCGCCTTGCCGGCAATGCTCACCGTCTCCTTGCCGAGCTTGGCCACCAGCTTGCGGATCGCCTCGCCGTCGAGCTCCTTGGCGTGGAGATGCTTCTTGAGGCTTTCGAGATCCCGGACGATCCCCTTCACGCCCGGCGCGTCCACCTTCTCCAGCGTCGCTTCCCAGCCCTCGATGTTCTTCGTGGCGGCGGCGACCGTGAAGCCCTTCACCCCGTCCTTGATGTGCTTGATGGTTGCGTCGAACTGCGGCATGTCGAATTCCTCTCGTCTCACGCCGCTCAACGCGGCGCTGCGTCCAACAAAACCTCGTCGGTCTCGAAGTTGCGCCACCCGCGCGAGCGGTCGCACCCCGTCCGACTCGAATCTTTTCAAGGTGGCGGGCATCGTCTTCTTCGGCGGCAAAGCGGGCCGGCGCTCCGTCCAGGATCCACTCGGCTCCGGACCCCGGGTCGGAACGGCCGAGCCGTTGCGAGGGGCTCACGCAGCGCCCCTTGCCCTCCCC
>CAXUBM010000157.1:0-5253 GCA_964249235.1 uncultured Acetobacteraceae bacterium
CAGAAACGTCAGCCGTGGATGCCTCGTCTTCTCGTCGCAGCCGTGCATCCATCCGGCGCTGCTCGACAGCCAACGGCTGCCTGTCCTGCCGTTGATCGTCGTTCTGTCCAAGCGCGACGCCATCGGCATCGTCGAGACTGCCCTGCAGACCTCATCGGCAGGACGGCCCCGCCGACCCCACGAGTTCGGCCGCGATCGGCCACGCCCGCTCGCCCCTGCGCGCGTCGCACGACGAAGTAGCCGCCGTCGACACCTGAACGCGATGAAAGGTCCGGGCCGGAATCGAACCGGCATTCGCGGATTTGCAGTCCGCTGCATCACCACTCTGCCACCGGACCGCGGGCGACCCCGGCATATCCACCAGCGCCGCCCCCGCGGTCAAGCCGGGCTCCGGCGGCCGACGGTAGGAGGTGGCGCCAATCTGCATTAAAGCCGGGCCGCGCCGGGAGAATTTGCTCATGACATTCGAGACCGACTTCAGCGACGCCCGCCACCGGATGGTCGAAAGCCAAATCCGGCCCGTCCGCGTCAACGATCCGCGCATCCTCGAGGCCATGCGCATCCTGCCGCGCGAACTCTTCGTGCCGCCTCATCGCCGCTCCACCGCCTACGCCGACACTCTCATCGAGCTCGATGGCGGCCGCGCCCTGTTCGAGCCGCGTGTCCTCGCCCGTCTCCTGCAGATCGCCCAGCCCCGCGCCGGCGAGCGCGCCTGCGTCGTCGCCGCCGGCACCTGCTACGGCGCCGCCGTCCTTGCCCGCCTCGGTCTCGCCGTCACCGCCCTGGAGGAGGATCCCTCCTTGGTCGCCATCGCCCGCGCGGCGATCGCGCACGCCCATCCCGCTGGCGCCGCGATCGACATCCGGCAAGTTCCGCTTGCCGCCGGCCTCAGCTCGGAGCCCGCCTTCGATCTCGTCGTCGTCGAGGGCGGCGTCGAACTCATCCCACAGGCCGTCGAGGCGCTCGTCTCTCCACAAGGCCGCCTGGTCACCGTCCAGATCGAACGCGGCGCCCATCTGGGCCAAGGTGTCGTCGCCGAGCATGCCGGCGGCGGGCTGCGCGCCAGGCCGCACTTCGACGCGGCGGCCAGAGTGTTGCCCGGTTTCGCCAGGCCGGCGCGCTTTCAGCTCTGATGCCCGCCCGTGCTGGCAGCCCTTGCCGCGCTATGGCAGAACGTCCCGGGGTTTGGGGGTGAGCATGAACAAAACCACGGCTGCATCCGGTCTCGTCACTGCCTTGCTGGGCACCAGTGCGCTCGTCGGCCACGCCAGCGCCGACCCGGCGAGCGACCCGCCGCGCCTGGTTCCGCACACGCTGCAGGAAGCGCTTGCCCAGGCATACCTGACCAACCCGCAGATCCAGGCCGAGCGCGCCAACCTGCGCTCCATCGACGAAGGCGTCCCGACCGCGCTCGCCGGCTGGCGTCCGACCGTCCAGCTCTCCGGCGCCGGGACTCGGTATAGCGAGAACTTCACCACCACGGCCGGCGGCTTCACCGCGCAGGGCACCTTCCTCAACACCACGACCTCCGAATACATCAAACCGCTCGGCTACCAGCTCACCGCCCAAGTCACCCAGCCGCTCTACAACGGCGGCGGTACCACCGCGCGCACACATGAGGCGGTCAACAAGGTCCTTTCCGAACGCGCCAACCTCCTCGCCACCGAGGAAACCGTCCTCTTCAACGTCGTTCAGGCCTATGTCGGCGTGATCGAGGACAAGCAGCTCCTCCAGCTCCAGATCAACAACGAGCAGGTCCTCGCCGAGCAGCTTCGCGCCACCCAGGACCGCTTCAAGGTCGGCGAAATCACTCGCACCGACGTCGCCCAGGCCGAGTCCGCGCTCGAGAGCGCCCGCGCCCAGCGCCAGAGCGCCGAAGGCACGCTGCGCACCGCCGACGCGACCTACCTCCAGCAGGTCGGCTCGCCGCCGCCCGCCACGCTCGTCGACCCGCAGCCCCTCAGGGCGCCCGTCCGCACCGAGCAGGAAGCCATGGTGCAAAGCGTCGAGAACAACCCCAACGTCGTCTATCAGCTTTTCCAGGAGGCCTCGGCGCGCGATGCCGTCGACGTCGCCTTCTCCCAGGTCATGCCCAAGCTCTCGCTGCAAGGTGAATACTTCAAGCAGGTCAACCAGGGCTCCACGGGATTTCAGACCGAAGGCGCCGAAGGCCTGCTCAACCTGACGTTTCCCCTCTATCAGGGCGGCGCCGAGTACGCCGCCATCCGCCAAGCCCGCCAGACCGAGCAGCAGCAGCACCGTATGGTCGACGAGGCCCGCCGCACCGCGCTGCAGAACGCGGTCTCGGCCTGGGAGGTCCTCAGCTCCACCCGCGCCGCCGTCGTCAGCGATCACGCCGCCATCCGCGCCGGCTTCATCGCGCTCGACGGCGTCGAACGTCAGGCCATCGTCGGCACCAGCACCACGCTGGAAGTCCTGCAGCAGCAACAAACGTTGCTCAATGCCCAGACCGCACTGGTCCAAAACCTCGCCACCCTGGTCACCGCCTCCTACCAGGTCGCTCAGGCACTCGGTCGCCTGACCGCCACCGACCTGCAGTTGAACGTTCCACATTACGATGAAACAGCCTACTACAATGCCGTGAAGGACCGCCTCTGGGGCACCAACGATTACGCAACCCACCAGCCCGGGCGCTGACGCGGAGACACGATTGATGGACGAGCAAGGCCGCAACGTCGACGACAAGGGTATCCTCGACACGGTGCGCCGGATCCTCAGCGAGGATCAGGCCCGCGCCGCCGATCCCATGCGCCGCGCTTGTGCTATGGCCTCGCCCCACGCCGATGACGACGTCTTCGAACTGGAACCCACGATGATCGTCGACACCCCTGCCGCCGACGCGCGACACGCCGAGCCGGTCCGCGCCGAGATCCCGTCCGACCGCATCCCGGACCGCACGCCCGCCCGCGTCCCCGACCATGCCGGTGCCGGCCTGGTCGACGGCCAGACCGAGCAGCTCGCCCGCAGCGCCATGGGCAGTCTGCGCAGCGCGATGCGCGAGCAGCGCTCGATGCAGACCCACCGCGGCGGCCCTACCATGGAGGACATGGTCCGCGACGAGATCCGTCCTCTGCTGCGCGAGTGGCTCGACGCCAACCTGCCCTCTCTCGTCGAACGTCTCGTCCGCTCCGAGATCGCCCGTATCGTCGAGCAGGGCGGCTAGCGGCTGCCCATCGGTGCCCGGCCGCTCTGCGCGGCCGTTGCCCGCGTGAATCGCCCAAACTGCGGACAAAGCAGACGTGCCACCCCGGGAGCATGCGAGCAGATCCGCAGGATCACCGCTGCTCGATCCTCGTCCCTCACTTCGCGCCAGCACGCTTCGAGGCGCCCCAGCTCCAGCTCGAGCCTGTCGGCCAGCGTCTCGATCGTCACGACAGCCTCGACCGCATTCGGCATGACCCTCACCGTACGACGATCCATCCACTGTGAGACCGACTCCATCAACGATCCGTGAAAATGACCAGCCGCATGTTGAGTAAGAATTTCGACCCGTCCGACGCCGAGCCCTCGCTCTACCGCGACTGGGAGCAGTCCGGCGCGTTCGCCGCCGACCCGGCCTCCTCGGCCACGCCCTTCAGCATCATGATTCCCCCACCCAACGTCACCGGCAGCCTTCATGTCGGCCATGCCCTGGACACCACGCTGCAGGACGTGCTCGTCCGCGCTGCCCGCATGCGCGGCCGCGACGTGCTCTGGCAGCCCGGCACCGACCACGCCGGCATCTCCACCCAGCTCATGGTCGAGCGCCAGCTCGCCGCCGAAGGCTTGTCGGGCGCCGCCATCGGCCGCGACGCCTTTCTCGACCGGGTCTGGGCCTGGAAGCGCGAGCATGGTGGCACCATCACCGGCCAGCTCCGCCGCCTCGGCGCCTCGCTCGATTGGTCACGCGAGCGCTTCACCATGGACGAGGGCCTCTCGCGCGCCGTCCGCGAAGTCTTCGTCACCCTGCACCGGCAGGGCCTGATCTACCGCGACCGCCGCCTCGTGAACTGGGACCCGGTCTTCCGCTCCGCCATTTCCGATCTCGAGGTCGAGAGCCGCGAGATCCGCGGCCATCTCTGGTATGTTGCCTACCCCGTCGAGGGCGGTGCCACGATCACCGTCGCCACCACCCGCCCCGAGACCATGCTCGGCGACTCCGCGGTGGCCGTCCATCCCGACGACGAGCGCTACACCGCGTTCGTCGGTCGCCACGTCACCCTGCCGCTCACCGGCCGCCGCGTCCCCATCGTCGCCGACACCTATTCCGACCCCGAGAAGGGCACCGGCGCCGTCAAGATCACCCCGGCCCACGACTTCAACGACTTCGCCGTGGGCCTTCGCCACACGCTCCCCATGCCGAGCATCCTCGACGAGGCCGCGCGCGTTACCCTGGCCGATATCGACCAGGACCTCCACCACGTCCCCGGCCTCGCCGACCCCACCTTCGTCCGCTCCCTCGCCGGCGTTCCGCGCGAGCAGGCACGCGCCATCATCGTCGCCGAGCTCGACCGTCTCGGCCTCCTCGCCGCGACCGAACCCCACACGCACCAGGTCCCCCACGCCGAGCGCGGCGGCGCCGTCGTCGAACCCCGCCTGACCGACCAATGGTACTGTGATGCCCAGGCCCTCGCCGGCCGCGCCATCGAAGCCGTCGAGCAGGGCCGCACCACCTTTCATCCCAGACAGTGGGAAAACACCTTCTTCGCCTGGCTGCGCGACATCCAACCCTGGTGCATCAGCCGCCAGCTCTGGTGGGGCCACCAGATCCCCGCCTGGTACGGCCCCGACGGCCACATCTTCGTCGCCGGCACCGAAGCCGAAGCCAACATCCAGGCCCACGCCCATTACGGCCGCCCCGAGCCGCTCACCCGCGACCCCGACGTCCTCGACACGTGGTTCTCCTCCGCTCTCTGGCCCTTCTCCACCCTCGGCTGGCCCGACCGGACGCCCGAACTCGCCCGCTACTTCCCCACCGACGTCCTCGTCACCGGCTTCGACATCATCTTCTTCTGGGTTGCCCGCATGATGATGATGGGCCTGCATTTCATGGGTGACGTCCCCTTCCGACACGTCGTCATCCACGGCCTCGTCCGCGACGAGCGCGGCCAGAAGATGAGCAAATCCAGAGGCAACGGCCTCGATCCTCTGCAATTGATCGATGCCGTCGGCGCCGACACGCTCCGCTTCGCCATCTGCGCGCTCACCGGCCCCGGCCGCGACATCAAGCTCTCGCCGCGCCGCGTCGAGGAA
>CAXUBM010000158.1:0-5204 GCA_964249235.1 uncultured Acetobacteraceae bacterium
CCTTCACTCAGGCCGTCGCCGCCCGCCTCGCCGCCGGCCCCGGCCTCGTCCTCCTCTGCGGCCGCTACGAAGGCGTCGACGAGCGCGTCCTCGAGGCCAACGAAGCCGCCGAGATCAGCATCGGCGACTACGTGCTCTCCGGCGGCGAACTCGCCGCCATGGTCCTGCTCGACGCCTGCGTGCGCCTGCTTCCCGGCGTCATCGGCAAGGCCGAGAGCGCCGAGACGGAAAGCTTCGCCGCCGGCCTGCTCGAACACCCGCACTACACCCGTCCCGCCGAGTGGTGCGGCCGCGCCGTTCCCGACGTGCTCCTCTCCGGCCACCACGCCGCCATCGACGCCTGGCGTCGCGACCGCGCCCTGCAAGCCACCCGCACCCGCCGCCCCGATCTCCTGGAAAGGACCGACCGATGAACATCATCCAGCAATACGAGGCCGAGGAGATCGCCCGCCTCACGGCGGCGCGCGCCGTCCCGGAATTCCACCCCGGCGACACCGTCCGCGTGTCCGTCCGCGTTGTCGAAGGCGAGCGCACCCGCGTGCAGGCCTACGAGGGCGTCGTCATCGCCCGCTCCAACAAGGGCCTGAACTCGAACTTCACCGTGCGCAAGATCAGCTACGGCGAAGGCGTCGAGCGCGTCTTCCCCCTCTACTCTCCGACGATTGCCGAGATCTTCGTTGTCCGCCGCGGCGACGTGCGCCGGGCCAAGCTCTATTATCTGCGCGGCCGCCGCGGCAAGTCGGCGCGCATCGCCGAAAAGGCGCGCGAGGTTCCGGCCACGGCGGCCGAGTAGAAGGGCAGGGGCGCCGCCCCTGCACCCGGCCGGGGCCAGCGGCCCCGGACCCGCCTAGGTCATTGGGTCTTGCGTGAACGTCAGCAGCTTGGCTTCCGGCGTGCCGTCGGCGATCCGTAGCGCGTGCCGCGTCGCACCGGGCACATGGACGGCCTCGCCGGCGTCGATCGCCCTCCAGCCGGCGCCGTCCCGCCACATCTCGATGCACCCTTCCAGCACGTACACGGTTTCGGCCTCGGCATGCGCATGGATCGGGACCAGATCGTTCGCTGCCAGGGTGCCGCGCAGGATCGCGAGATGCCCATGCTCCTCACCCAGCCGAAGCAGCCGCTCGCACCGCATACCCATCAGATCCGTCGCGGCGACCGGCTCCGCCCGCCACGGAGCCGGTTCGGTGTCGGCCAGCCGGTCCGGCGAGACGATGTCGATCCCGAACTCGGCCGCCAGCGCGCCAATCCGGGCCAGCTCGTCCGCCATCGGCGGACGAGGCGCGACATCCGAAGCCGCCACCGTCCCGGCCGTTTCGACGAAGCCGATGAACCCCGGCGGCAGCGACAGCAGCAGATGCGTGTACGGGCGGTCGTGCGGCTCGGACAGGCGATGCGCACGTCCCGCCGGCAACGCGTACGCCTCGCCCGGACCGATGTCGAGCAACGCCCCGCCCGTCTCGACGCGCATGCACCCCTCGATGACGTAGACGACCTCCGTGTCGCGCGCGTGCCGGTGCGGCGGCGTCGCCCCACCGGCTGGGCCGGCGATGTGAGCGCGGCCGAGCGAGCCGCCCGTGTCTTCGCCCTTCAGCAGAATCCGGGTGCGCGACCCGTTGAACATGTAAGTCGTCATCGAGGCTTCCTGTCCGATCGGATCTCGCGGCGCGACATCCTCCCGGCAGTCCTAGCCAAACCCCCTCGGACGGTTGGAGCGGCATCGGGTTACCGCCGTAAAACGCCACGGCATTCGGGACACCGTCGTCGCACCCCATGGCCCTGAACCCATCTGCTATCATACAACCCGCCCACGATGACCCGAGACCCGGACGGCAGCACCCGCATGCGACGCACCACGGCCCAGAAGATCTTCGACGCCCACGTCGTCGACAGCCTCGAAGACGGCACGAGCGTGCTCTACATCGACCGCCACCTCGTCCACGAGGTGACCTCGCCGCAAGCCTTCGAAGGCCTCCGCCTCGCCGGCCGCCGCGTCCGCCGCCCCGACGCCACCGTCGCCGTCACCGACCACAACGTGCCCACGTCGGATCGCCGCGCCGGCATCGCCGAACCCGAATCCCGCCTGCAGGTCGAAACCCTCGAGCGCAACGTCGCCGAATTCGGCGTTCCCTACTTCCCGCTTCTCTCCCCCGAACAGGGCATCGTCCACATCGTCGGCCCCGAGCAGGGCTTGTCGCTGCCCGGAATGACGATCGTCTGCGGCGACAGCCACACCTCCACCCACGGCGCTCTCGGCGCGCTCGCCTTCGGCATCGGCACCTCCGAAGTCGAGCACGTGCTGGCGACTCAAACCCTGCTGCAGAAGCGCTCCCCCGACATGCTCATCCGCGTCGACGGCACGCTGGGCGCCGGCGTTGCCGCCAAGGACGTCATGCTCGCCATCATCGGCCGCATCGGCACCGCCGGCGGCACCGGCCACGTTCTCGAGTTCGCGGGCGAGGTCATCAGCGCCCTCGACCTCGCCGGCCGCATGACGATCTGCAACATGTCCATCGAGGCGGGCGCCCGCGCCGGCCTCGTCGCCCCCGACAGCACCACCTTCGCCTATGTCGAGGGCCGCCCCTTCGCCCCCCGGGGCGACGACTTCCGCCGCGCCGTCGAGCACTGGCGCACGCTGGCCGCCGACGAGGGCGCCGAATACGCGCGCACCGTCAGCCTGCACGCGGACGACATCGCCCCCCTCGTCACCTGGGGCACCAGCCCCGAGGACGTCCTGCCGATCACCGGCCGCGTCCCCGACCCCGCCGGCGAGCCCGACCAGGCCCGCCGCGCCCAGCTCCAGCGCATGATCGACTACATGGGCCTCGCCCCCGGCCAGAGCCTCACCGACCTTCCGGTCGACGTCGTCTTCATCGGCTCCTGCACCAACGGCCGCATCGAGGATCTTCGCGCCGCCGCCGCCATCGTCCACGGCCGACGCGTCGCCGCGAGCGTCCGCGCCATGGTGGTTCCCGGCTCCGGCATCGTCAAACAGCAGGCCGAGCGCGAGGGCCGCGATCGCGTCTTCACCGACGCCGGCTTCGAGTGGCGCGAAGCCGGTTGCTCCATGTGCCTCGGCATGAACCCCGACAAGCTCAAGCCAGGCCAGCGCTGCGCGTCGACCTCCAACCGCAACTTCGAGGGCCGCCAGGGTCCGGGCGGGCGCACCCATCTCCTCTCCCCGGCGATGGCCGCCGCCGCCGCCGTCACCGGCCGCCTCGCCGACGCCAGGCAGTTCAGCTGATGGAGGCCTTCCGCACCCTGACCGCCATCGCCGCCCCGCTGCCCGTCGCGAACGTCGACACCGACAAGATCATCCCCGCCCGCTTCCTCAAGACGATCAAGCGCACGGGCCTGGGCGCCCACCTCTTCGACCCGCTCCGCTTCGACGGCAACGGCGACGAGCGCCCCGAATTCGTGCTCAACCGCGAGCCCTACCGTCGCGCCCAGATCCTCGTCGCCCACGAAAATTTCGGCTGCGGCTCGTCGCGCGAGCACGCCCCCTGGGCGCTGCTCGATTTCGGCATACGCTGCGTCATCGCGCCCTCGTTCGCCGACATCTTCCACAACAACTGCTTCAAGAACGGCATCCTGCCGATCCGCCTGCCGCGCGAGATCTGCGACCGTTTGATCGAGGACACCGGGCTGGGCAGCAACGCCCGCCTCACCGTCGACCTCGAGCGCAACCTCGTCATCCGCCCCAACGGCGAGGAAATCGCCTTCCGCATCGACCCGCTCCGCCGCCACCTCCTCCTCGAAGGTCTCGACGACATCGGCCAGACCCTCCGGCACACCGCCGCCATCGACCGCTTCGAACAGGAGCGCGCAGCGAGCCAGCCCTGGTTTCCCGATATCCGGTTCGGCTCATGACCCGCGCCAACAAACATCTTCTCGTCCTCGCCGGCGACGGCATCGGTCCCGAAGTGATGCGCGAGGTCGGCCGCGTCGTGAACTGGATGGAGCGCCGCCGCGCCGTCAGCTTCACCATCGAGGAGGACCTGGGCGGCGGCGTCTCCATCGACGCGCACGGCACGCCCATCACCCAGTCCGTGATCGACCGCGCCCGCACCGCCGACGCCGTCCTGTTCGGCGCCGTCGGCGGCCCGAAATGGGCCTCCGAGCCCTTCGACAACCGGCCCGAGATCGCCATTCTCAAGCTCCGTTCCGAGCTCGGGCTGTTCGCCAACCTGCGTCCCGCGACCGTCCTGCCGCCCCTCGTCGCCGCCAGCGCGCTCAAGCCGGATCTCGTCTCCGGCCTCGACATCATGATCGTGCGCGAAAGCACCGGCGGCATCTATTTCGGCCAGCCCCGCGGCATCGAGACCCTCCCCGACGGCACCCGCCGCGGCATCAACACCGAAGTCTACACCACCCCCGAGATCGAGCGCGTCGCGCGCGTCGCCTTCGAGCTCGCCGGCAAGCGCGCCCGTCGCGTCACCAGCGTCGAGAAATCCAACGTCATGGAATCCGGCCTCCTCTGGCGCGAGACCGTCACCGAAGTCGCCCGTGAATACCCCGGCATCCAGCTCGACCACATGTACGCCGACAACTGCGCCATGCAGCTCGTCCGCGCGCCCAAGCAGTTCGACGTCATCGTCACCACCAACCTGTTCGGCGACCTCCTCTCCGACCTCGCCTCCATGCTGACCGGCAGCCTCGGCATGCTGCCCTCCGCCACCCTCGGCCAGCCCGACGCCGCCGGCCGCCGTCCCGCCCTCTACGAGCCCATCCACGGCTCCGCCCCCGACATCGCCGGCCAAGGCATCGCCAACCCGCTGGCGCAGATCCTCAGCTTCGCCATGCTGCTCCGCTATTCCTTCGACATGGACGAGGACGCTGCCCTGATCGAGCGCGCCGTCCTCAACGTGCTGGCCAGCGGCCTGCGCACCGCCGACATCATGCAGCCCGGCTTCGCCCGCGTGTCCACCCAGGTCATGGGCCAAAGCGTTCTCAGAGAGCTGGAAAAACTCGCCGCCTGATCCATCGCCCTCCACCAATCCACCTTACAATCCGCCAAACCCCCTCTTACAATCCACCAAGCCCTCTCTTACAATCCGCCAATGTTTCCCCGCTTCATCGAACCCCGCGTCCGCGAAGCGCTGACCGACACCCGCGTGGTCGTCCTCGCCGGCCCCAGACAAGCCGGCAAGAGCACGCTCCTCCACCATCTCGCCGGCCCCGAAACCCCGTTCTTCACCCTGGAC
>CAXUBM010000159.1:0-5175 GCA_964249235.1 uncultured Acetobacteraceae bacterium
CTCGAAGGCGGCGGCGGCGGCGGCGAGGGCGATCACGACGTCCCACAGCGGGCCGCCGACGAACAGGGCGGCGAGCCCGAGCGGCGCGAGCACCGCGGCCGAGGCCACCCGCTTGGCGAGGGTCGCGCGCGCCGCCGGGCTGGCGGTTTCAGCGGGGACGGGCACCGAACCGCCGCTCGCGGCGCCCGTACTCGGCGAGGGCCTGGTTGAAGTGCTGCTCGGCGAAATCCGGCCAGAGCACGTCGAGAAAGACCAGCTCGGCATAGGCGGTCTGCCAGAGCAGGAAGTTCGACAGCCGGCGCTCGCCGCTGGTCCGCAGCACCAGGTCCGGGTCGGGCATGCCGGCGGTGGAGAGGAAGCCGCTGAACGCGTTCTCGTCCAGCCGGTCCGGGTCGAGCATGCCGTCGCGGACCGCGCGCGCGAGGCTGCGGGCAGCCTCCACGATCTCGGCGCGGCCCCCGTAGGACAGGGCGATGGTGAGATTGAGCCGGTCGTTGCCCTCCGTCAGGCGCTCGGCCCGCTCCAGCTCGGCCACGATCTCGGCGTCGAAGCGACGGCGTTCGCCGATCACGCGCAGACGCACGCGTGCGCGGTGCAGTTCGGCCACCTCCGTGCGCAGGTAGTGGCGGAGGAGTGCCGTCAGGTCGCGCACCTCCTGCTCGGGCCGTCGCCAGTTCTCGCTGGAGAAGGCGAACAGCGTCAGCCAGCCGACGCCGCCGGCGATGGCCGCCTCGATCGCGCGCCTGACCGCCTGCGCGCCGGCGCGGTGGCCGGCCACCCGGGGCAGGCGCCTGGCCTGAGCCCAGCGGCCGTTGCCGTCCATGATGATGCCGACATGGCGCGGCGCGTCGGCCGGAGCCACCGCCGCCGGGGCCTGCTCGATGGAGACGGGCAGTTCGCCCGCCAGCACGCTCGCGCCGATCCGCCCCAACGATGCGCCCTCAGACCTGCCTGATCTCGCGTTCCTTCTCGACGAGCGCGTCGTCGATGCGCTTGACGTAGTGGTCGGTGAGCTTCTGCACCTCGTCCGACCAGTCCTTGACGTCGTCCTCGCCGATGTCGCCCTTCTTCTCGGCCGCCTTGATCTGATCCATGCCGTCGCGGCGCACGCCGCGGATGGCCACCTTCGCCGCCTCGGCGTAACGTCCGGCGGCCTTCGCGAGCTCGGTGCGCCGCTCGGCGGTCAGGACCGGGATCGGCACGCGCACGACCTGGCCGTCGGTCATCGGGTTGAGGCCGAGAGCGGACTCGCGGATCGCACGTTCCACCGCGCCGACCAGCGTCTTGTCCCAGACCTGGACGGTGATCATGCGGGCCTCGGGGACGCCGATCGTGCCGACCTGGGTGATCGGCATCTCCGAGCCATAGGCTTCGACCTTGATCGGCTCGAGCAGGCCGGGGCTGGCGCGTCCGGTGCGCAGGCCGCCGAAGTCGCGGCGCAGCGTTTCCAGCGCGCCGTCCATGCGTCGGGAAAGGTCATCCTTGAGGGCGTTCAGGTCAGCGGGCACGGGCAGTGTTCCTCAAACAGTCCGGTAGACCAGGGCGTCGTGCATAGCACGCTAATGCATGACGCCCCTGGAACCGGCCAGGGGTGGCACCCCTGGACCGGCTCAACTTAGGCCGGTTCGACGATTCTCGTGAACTTTCCCTCGCCGCGCATCACCTGGGCGAAGGCACCGGGGGCATGGATGTTGAAGACGACGATCGGCAGGCCGTTCTCGCGGGCAAGACTGATGGCGGCCGCGTCCATCACGCCCAGGTCGCGGGCGAGGACGTCCATGTAGGTCAGCTCGTCGTAGCGCTCGGCGTTGGGGTGCTTCCTGGGGTCGGCCGAATAGACGCCGTCGACCTGGGTGCCCTTGAGCAGCATGTCGCAGCCCATCTCGGCGGCGCGCAGGGCGGCGGCGGTGTCGGTGGTGAAGAACGGGTTGCCGGTGCCGGCGGCGAAGATCACCACCCTGCCCTTTTCCATGTGGCGCACGGCGCGGCGGCGGATGAAGGGCTCGCAGATCGAGGCCATCGGGATCGCCGACAGGACACGGGTCGGCGTGCCGGCGCGCTCCAGGGCGGTCTGCATCGCCAGCGCGTTCATCACGGTGGCGAGCATGCCCATGCTGTCGGCCTGGCTGCGCTCCATGCCGCCGGCGGCGCCGGAGATGCCGCGGAAGATGTTGCCGCCGCCGATCACGAGGCACACCTCGACGCTCATCCGGGCGACGTCGGCGACATCGGCCGCGATCCGCGCCACCATGTCGTTGTCGAGCCCATACTCGCGACGGCCCATCAGGGCTTCGCCGGAGACTTTGAGCAGGACGCGTTTCGAGGTCGCCTCGTCTGGCATCGGTCCCGCAGCTTAGAGGTGGCCCGCCGCTTCTACCGGTGCCGCCGGGCTGTCACAAGACCGTCGAGGCGCTACTCCGCCGCTTGCATGCGCGCGGCGGCATCCGCCCGCCGGCCGATCGACCTCAGCCTTTCCCCCGCCAGCAGCCGGCGCTCGATCGACTCCAGCGACACCCCCTTCGTTTCGGGAACGAAGAACAGCACGAACGGTATGAACGCGGCATTGAAGGCGGCGAAGAGCCAGAACGTCCCGCCCTGGCCCAAGGTCGCGAGCAGCGTCAGGAAGGTGTTGCCGACCACCGCGTTGGCCGCCCAGTTGGTGAACGTCGAGCAGGCGATGCCGAAGTCGCGGCCCTTGAGCGGCTGGATCTCGGCGCACAGGATCCACACCAGCGGGCCCGCCCCCATCGCGAAGCCGACGATGAAGATCAGCAGCATGCCTGCCACGACCAGTTTCGTCGCGTCGCCGCTCACGCTGGCGCCCAGCAGAGTGCCGACCACCGCCATCGCGACGGCCATGATCGCGAAGCTCGCCAGCAGGATCGGCCTGCGTCCCCAGCGGTCGACGAAGGCGATGGCGATGAATGTCGAGAGCACGTTGACCAGGCCAACCGTCGCCGTCGCCCAGGAGGCGGCATGCACGCCGAAACCGGCGCCCTCGAAGACCTTGGGGGCATAATACATCAACACGTTGATGCCGGTGAACTGCTGCACGACCTGCAGGCCCACGCCCAGCCACACGGAGCGTCGGAAGTTGCCGTTGGCGCGGAACATCGCCGCACCCTGCTGCTTGACCCGCAGCTGACCGGCGATCTCGTCGAGTTCGTCGTCGGTTTGCGTCGGCGTGTGACCGAGCTCCACCAGCACGCGCTTGGCCTCGTCGCGACGCCCGCGCAGCATCAGCCATCGCGGACTGTTGGGAACGAAGAACATGCCGATCAGGAAAAGCAGCCCGGGAACGGCGATGATGCCCAGCATCAGCCGCCAGTTGCCACCGTAGCTCAGCAGCGAGTCGGACACGAAGGCGAGAAAGATGCCGATCGTGATCATCAGCTGATAGAGCGCGATCATGGCGCCGCGAACCCGTTGCGGGGCGACTTCCGAGAGATAGAGCGGTGCGACGAAGGCGGCGACGCCGATCGCGAGCCCCAGCAGCACGCGACCCGCGATCAGCGTCTCGACCGACCCGGCCAAGGCGCACAGGAGCGAGCCGACCACGAACAGAACGGCCGCCACGATGAGCGACCTTCGCCTGCCGAGGCGAAGCGACATCGGCGCCGCCAGCAGCGCGCCCGCCGACGCGCCGACCATCATCGAGCTGACGATCCACTCCTGCGCGCGGGTTCCGGTGTGGAAATGCTTGCCGATGAAGCCCAGCGCGCCGGAAATGACGCCGATGTCGAGCCCGAACATCAGTCCGGCCAGTGCCGCAAGAAGGCAGACGACCAGCGAGCGGCCGGTGAGCTTGACACGACCGCGCGCGGGCGCGGCCGCCGCGATGGGATGGGCGATGGCGACCATGATGTCCTCCCCGGCCTCGAAGGCTTTGGGGAACGAAACGACGAAAGCCGCACGCCGTCCCTGCCGCGCACGGCTGTCACGCAATGTTGACGCGAGGCGCGGATCGGGCGCCCTCAGGCGGGCGCCCCCATCAGGTCGCTCCTGCCGGGGCTCCGCCGCCGGCCCGGCTGGGGCGAACGGCCCCGGACCCGCCCGCCATTGCGGTTTCCGGTGATCAGTCTTTCGGGATCTCGAGGCCGATCGCGCGCAGGCGGGCGCCCTCCTCGTCCCAGCCGGCACGCTCCTTGACGTTGAGAAAGAGGTGCGTCGGGCGGGCGAGCAGCGTCGTCAGTTGGGCGCGCGCCCGGGTGCCGATGGCGCGGATGCGCGCCCCCTTGTCGCCGATCAGGATCGCCTTGTGGTTCGCCCGCGCGACGTAGACGGTCACGTCGATCCGGATCGAGCCGTCAGCGCGCTCGATCCAGCTTTCGGTCTCGACGGTCGCCCCGTAGGGCACCTCCTCGTGGGTTTGCAGGAAGATCTGCTCGCGCACGAGCTCGGCCGCGAGGAGGCGGTCGGGCAGGTCGGTGAGCTCGTCCTGCGGGTAGAGGAAAGGCCCTTCGGGCAGGGCGCGGGCGACCGCGTCGAGCAGCTCGGCGACGCCGTCACCCCGGGCTGCGCTGACCATGAAGGTTTCCTCGAAGGCGAGGCGGGCGTTCAGCGATGCGGTCAGCGGCAGCAGGGAGGCGGGCGAGACGAGGTCGGTCTTGTTGAGGACGAGCCAGGTGCGCCGGCCGGTCTCGGCGAGCCGGAGCAGGATCGGCTCGACCGCGTCGTCGAGGCCGGCCCTGCCGTCGACCAGGAGGAGTTGCAGGTCGGCGTCCTCGGCGCCGGTCCAGGCGGCGGCCACCATCGCGCGGTCGAGCCTGCGGCGGGGGCGGAAGATGCCCGGCGTGTCGACCACGACGATCTGGGCGCGACTCTCGCCCGCGTCACGCATGACGATGCCGAGGATGCGGGCCCGCGTCGTCTGCGCCTTGGGGCTGACGATGGAGAGCTTCGCCCCCGCCATCCGGTTGAGCAGGGTCGACTTGCCGGCGTTGGGAGCCCCGATCAGGGCGGCGAAGCCGCAGCGCGTCGTCATGCGCGCGCGCCCCGGCGCCGGCCGGGTCGGGACTGTTCCAGCGCGGCGAGCAGGGCGGCGGCGGCCTCGCGCTCGGCTTCGCGCTTGCTCCCGGCCTCGCCGCGGCCGGCCAGGCCCATGGCGGTCGCCTCGACCACGAAGCGCGGCGCGTGCGACGGGCCTTCGCGCGAGGCCACGGCATAGGCGGGGAG
>CAXUBM010000160.1:0-593 GCA_964249235.1 uncultured Acetobacteraceae bacterium
GGCCAGGAGTCGTTGCGCTCGGGCGGCGGCAGGTCGAGGGGCGAGGCGGAGAGGGCCGGGGCGACGGTGAGGCTGTAGGCCGGCGGCAGGATGTCGATGCGATGGCCGGGATGGATCGGCTTGAGATCCTCCTCGAACAGGCCGCAGGCGGCGAGCGGGGCGGTGCCGGCCAGGGTCGCGGCGCCACGCAGCAGGCGGCGCCGGGCGATCGCGAGGCCCGCGGCTCGGCCTGGAACGTGGTCGGTCATCCGCCGGCCGCCGTGGCGGGGCCGATGGCCTGCAGGAGAGTGTTGACGCGCTCGCGGATCGAGTCGGTCGCGTTCTCGTCGGCGAGCAGGGCCTGCAGCGTGCGACGGGCGGCGGCGGTGCGGTTCTGGGCGAGCTGGATGGCGGCGCTGGTCTCGATGGCGAGGTCGCGGAACGGATCGCCGGCGCCCTCGATGCCCTGGAGGCGAAGCGCCAGCGCGAGCTGCTGCAGACCCGCCTGGCCGGCACCGAACAGCTGGTCGAGCAGTCCGACGCCAACCAGCGCCGCACCAATGCGCAGCTGCAGCTGAACGATGCCCCGCTGGATCAGCAGAAAGCGCTGCTGG
>CAXUBM010000160.1:603-4904 GCA_964249235.1 uncultured Acetobacteraceae bacterium
ATCTTCCACAGCGGTCCCGGCGTGAAGAGGGCACGGCACAAACCGACCACTGCGGCTGCATTCAATACCAAAAGTGCGCGCGCCGGCGCCGCCAGGCGGTGAACGACTGGGAGCCGAACGCGAAGCGCCAGCGCGGCGAGGTCGTGATTCGGGCCGTCGAGCTGGTGCTGGACGGAGGCCAGGGTGGCGAGGTCGCGCAGGGGTCGGGGCGCCGCTTGATCGCCGGCGAGCGCGTCGAGGGAGGCGACGGCGCCCTTCTCGTCGTCGCCGGCGGCCTGCAGGGAGGCGACGCGCAGGCGGGCAAGCGCGCGGATGCCGGGTACGCCGGCGCCGGTCAGCGGTTGGAACAGCGCGAGGGCCTTCGCGGTGGCAGCCTTCTGGTCGGCGAGCGGCGGCTGGTCGGCCTGGTGCATGGCGGCGAAGTAGGCGCCGGAGAGACGCGCGTCGGCCTGGTGCTGGCGCCAGACCAGATATTGCCAGACGCCGATCGCGGCCGCCGCGACGAGGAGAAGCCCCAGGAGGGCAGGCCCGAACCGTCTGATCGCCACCCGCGCCTGCTCCGCGCGCAGGTCCTCGTCCACCTCACCGAACAGATCGGCCACCCGCCACTCCCGCCAAACGCGGCGGACCATAGCGACGCGCGGGGTGGGGAGCAAACGGGGTCGGCGGCGGAAAGGAACGGGAAAGGTGATGGTGCGAGACTGAAGGGATGCGAAGCGGCGCCCCGATTGCGGTCGTGCTCGCGTTCATCCTGTCGGGATGCGCGCCGGGAACGGTCGTGCCGGTGGTGGGAGGGCTCGGAGCGAGCATCGCGATCTTTCATCGCGACCTGTTCGACGTGCTGTATTCGGGGATCACCGGCAAGGACTGTTCGGTGGTGCGGCTCGACGAGGGCGAGAGTTACTGTCGGCCGGTGGATCCACCGCCGCAACCGGTGCCCTACTGCACGCGCAGCTTGGGGGTGGTGGATTGCTGGTCGCATCCGGAGCTGATGGACCCGCTGCCGCCGCAGGTGGCGGACGGGCCGATGACGCTGACGCCGGAGCAGAACCGGTATCGGTTGAGGCGCTGGCCGGATCTCTGAGGAAGGCAAGGCAAGGGGCTTTGCCCCTTGGACCCAACACAAGGGGCTTTGCCCCTTGGACCCAACACAAGGGGCTTTGCCCCTTGGACCCCAGCAAGGGCTGCGCCCTTGCATCCCTCGACTTGGGCCGGCGGCACGGCCTGATCCTGGCTGGCCCTAGAAGGGCTCGACCCAGGGGCGCAGGTCGAGTTCGTGCGTCCAGGCGCTGCGGGGCTGGCGAAGAAGATCGAGATAGACCTGGGCGACGGCGTCGGGGTCGAGCGTGCTGTCGGGGCGGTCGGCCGGGTCGGGGCGCGAGCTGCTGCGGACGCCGCCGTCGACGTTGAGGTGCGCGACGTGGATGCCTTTCGGGCCGAGCTCGCGGGCGGCGCTCTGGGCGAGGCCGCGCAGCGCGAACTTGCCCATCGCAAAGGGGGCGGAGTGGGCCATGCCCTTCAGACCGGCGGTGGCGCCGGTCAGCAGGATGGCGCCTTGGCGGTTGGGGATCATGCGGCGCGCGGCTTCGCGGACGGTGAGAAAGGCGCCGAAGGCGGTGACGTCGAGGGCGTTGCGGACGTCGCGCGGATCGAGCTCGGCGATCGGGCCCCGGACGCGGTTGCTCGGGTTGTAGAGGACGATGTCGGGGGCGCCCGTCTGGTCGAGCCGGGTGAACAGGCGTTCCACCGAGGCGGGGTCGGCGGCGTCGCAGGCGAGAGCCGTCGCGCCGAGGCGGGCGGCGAGCGGGGCAAGGCGGGCCTCACCGCGGGCGGCGAGCGTCACGCCGACGCCGTTGCGGACGAGGAGGCGGGCGAAGGACGCGCTGATGCCCTCGCCGGCGCCGACGATCAAGGCGCGTTGGTAGGGAACGGTCATGCGGTGAGCGCGGGCTCGTGCGCCGGTTCCTGGCGGACGAGCATGTCCGGCCGGATCTCGGCGGGCGAGCGCAGGCCGAGCAGGGCGAGGTCGGTGTCGAGCTCGCGACGCAGGAGCTCGATGGCGCGGGCGACGCCGGGCTGGCCGCCGACGGTGGCGGCGTAGAGGAAGGGACGGCCGAGGAGGACGGCATCGGCGCCCAGGGCGATGGCCTTGAGGACGTCGGTGCCGCGGCGGAAGCCGCTGTCGACCAGCACGGTCATGTCCGCGCTGCGCTGCTTGACGGCGGCGAGCATCTCGATCGAGGCGGCGGCGTAGTCGAGCTGGCGGCCGCCATGGTTGGATACGACGATGCCGTCGACGCCGTGCTCGGCGGCGATGTGGGCGTCCTCGGGGGAGAGGAGTCCCTTGACGACGAGCGGTCCGGGCCAGCGCCTGCGGATCAGGTCGATATGGCCCCAGTCGAAGGCGCTGTGGCCGAAGACGCCGCCGATCGTGCGCGAGAAGATGGAGGGACCGCGGCCGGTGGGCTGGACATTGGCGATGGCGGGGATGCCGCGGGCCGCAACGGTGCGGGCGAAGGTCTTGAACAACCAGCCGGGGTGGGACACCACGTCGTCGATGAGGCGGGGGCCGGGACGCAGCGGCATGGTGTAGCCGGCGTGCTTCTCGCCCGGGCGGTTCGAGGCGACGGGGACGTCGACGGTGACCATGAACAGGGGAAAGCCGGCGCGGCCGACGCGGTCGACCATGCCCTCGATGACGCGCTGCTCGATCGGCAGGTAGGCGGCGAACCAGGCGCGGGGATTGGCGCGGATGACCTCCTCAAGCGGCGTGATCGCGTTGGCGCTCAGGATGTAAGGCACGTCGGCGGCGCCGGCGGCGCGGGCGAGGCGGTTGTCGGCGTCGTACGCGATCACGGCGGACGCACCCATGGGCGCGATGCCGAACGGGGCGGCGTAGCGCTGGCCGAAGAGCGTGGTGGTCTGGGTGCGGCCCTCGGTGTTGCGAAGCACGCGGGTTACGAAGCGCCAGTCGTCGAGGCGCTCGCGGTTGTTGCGGTAGGCGGCACCGCTGCCGGCGCTGCCGCCGACATAGGCCATGGTGGCGTGCGGCAGGATGCGCGCGGCGATGGGTTCGAATTCCTCGAGGGAGAGGATGCGCTTGAGGCGGCGTCGTTCGCGGGGGCTCATGGGTGAGAATTAGGAAAGGACGGGGAGAAAGGCCAGGGGGCGTTCAGCCTGGATCCCGTTGCGGTGCTGTCTAGAGACTCCGCTCGGACCGCGACAGAAGACCAGGGCTCTGCCCTGGACCCGCGAAGGGGCAGTTGCCCCTTCGATCCCGCGCGTTCAGGGCGGAGCCCGTGGCGCCGTTCAGGCGCTGCGAGCTAGAAGGCATTTGGCTCCCAGGGCTCCGGCCGGGACCTGAGGGCCGAACCCCTCGGCTTCACTGCCCTTCGGGGAAATCGGTGGCAAGGCCGGCGTCGCGCCACTGCTCCATCTCGGCGAGACGCTCGCGCAGCTTGGCCGAGGCGGTCTCGACGCCGAACTTGCCGAGCAGGAGGTGGCGGGGCGGGTCGTCGATCTGCGTGATGTGGATCATCGCCTCGCCGGCGCGGACCGGGTCTCCGGGCTGCTTGCCGCTGTAGCCCGCGGTGGTGCGCAGGCGGGCCCCGGCGGTCTCCTCGTAGTCGGGGATGCGGGTCTGGGTCTGCTTGAGCGAACGGCCGGCCCAGTCGGTGCGGAACGGACCGGGCTCGACGCAGGTGACGCGGATGCCGAGCGGCCTGGTTTCGGTGGCCAGCGCGTCGGACCAGCCTTCGATGGCGTGCTTGGAGGCGGCGTAGTAGCCGGAGCCGGGGAAGCCGACGAGGCCGGCGACGGAGGTGATGTTGAGGATGCGGCCGCTGCGCTGCTGGCGCATCACCGGCAGCACGGCGCGGGTGAGCGCGAACAGGCCGAACACGTTGGCGTCGAACTGGGCGCGGATCTCGGCCTCGACGCCTTCCTCGACCGAGGACTGGTAGCCGTAGCCGGCATTGTTGACGAGCACGTCGATGCGGCCGAAGCGCGACTTGGCCTCGCGCACGGCATGGTCGATGGCGGACTGGTCGGTCACGTCGAGGGACAGCGGCAGGGCGCGGTCGCCTGCGCCCTCGGCGAGGTGGGCGACGCGCGAGGCGTCGCGCGCGGTGACCACGGCGCGCCAGCCGCGGTCGAGGACCAGGCGGGCGAGTTCGAGACCGAAGCCGGTGGAACAACCGGTGATGAACCAGACGGGCGTGCTGTCGGACATGAAGAGCTCCTCTCTTGCCGGTTGAGAATGCGGCGCGAACGACGGGGTTGCGCGAGCGGTGTGTCGGAGA
>CAXUBM010000160.1:4914-5170 GCA_964249235.1 uncultured Acetobacteraceae bacterium
TGGCGGGGTCGGAGGTGACCGAGGTCACGTTCCCGACGGCCTTGGCGGCGGCGGCGGCGGCGGCGCGGCGTGCGGATCGGCCGGACTGATGAGGTGAAGCACCGGCGGCGGCGGCGGTAGGCTCGGCTGTTGGATCGGAGCGCTCGATGGCGTCACGCCTGGCGATCTGGGTCGGGTCGGCGTTCGTCGCCTCGGCGGCGGTGGCGGGGGGCATGCCTCGCGTCCGGGGTCGGCGAGACGGCGATCGATCGGGGGC
>CAXUBM010000161.1:0-5167 GCA_964249235.1 uncultured Acetobacteraceae bacterium
GCGTGACGGCGTTCTACGACATCGACACGCCGGTCACGCTCGCGGCGCTTCGTCGCGGCGACCAAGACTACCTGTCGCCGGCGCAGATCCGCCGGTACCGGCTCTACCTTTCCTTCACCGGCGCGCCGCCGCTGGCGGTGATATTTCGGAACGTGGCGTCGCCCGCCTGCGTGAAGGTCGGCGCTGCCCATGCCGGCACTGCGGCACCGGTCCCCAACAGGGCGGTCCCCAGCGCGGTGGCGAGAGCTGCGCCGCGTCCTGTCGCACGATGAGCCATCCGCATCCTCTCACAGCCGAGCACACGCCCGCCCATCCGTTGGGCGGCTCGTGCTAAGCGATCAGGATGGCCCAGTCTTCAGCGCCGACCAAAGCTTTCGCCGCCCACGCGTCCCTTCCCACCGGTCGGCGCGCACGTGTATGAGCGTCAGCCAGAGCCGTCTGGCTGCCCGTGCGATGGCCGGCCGCCATCGCCGGGGCCGCACCGCCGGCTCGTGAGGGGATCATTACGCGTATGACTGTCCGTCCCGGCATCGCGATCACCACCTTCAACCGGCGCGACCTGCTGCTCCAGCAGATCGCGGCCATCGAGCGCTACTCCCTGTGCGAACTGGACCTCGTCGTGTGCGACGACGGCTCCACCGACGGCACCGTCGAGGCAGTGCGCGAGCTCGGCTATCCGGTCGTCGCCGGCCGCAACAAGGGCGTCGCCTGGAACAAGAACCGCGGCATCTTCTATCTCACCCACTACAGCCGCGCCGAGAGCTTCATCCTGATCGACGACGACGTCATCCCCACCATCTACGGCTGGGACGCCGAATGGACCCATGCCGCGACCGCGCTGGGCCACGTCAACTACACCCACCCCGACTTCCGCCCGCACATCCTCGCCGGCTCCTGCACCGCCGGCGACCCCGGCATCTCGCCGCTGGTCGGCGGCATGTGCATGGCCGTCAGCCGCGAGGCGGTCGGCAGCGTCGGCTACATGGACATCCGCTTCGGCCGCTACGGCCACGAGCACACCGACTATTCCCGCCGCTACGTGCGCGCCGGCTACGGCGGCTTCGACCGCGAGTGGCGCGGCGAGAAGCGCACCCTGTTCTACGTGCTCGATACCGGCATCCGCCTCGAGAAGACCCAATCCACCGGCTCGCCCGAGGAGGCCGACCGCAACGCCGAGCTGCTCGGCCGGCTCGCCGACGAACCCATCTACCGTGCGCCGTGGCGCAGCGACGAGCAGCGCATCGACTTCGTCGGCGAGATGCGCCGCACGGTCGATGCCACGCCGATCGGCGTCACCGAACGCCTGCGCGAGTTCGACGAGGACCTCTACCTCGCCGCCAACCCCGACCTCGCCCGCGGCAATGTCGACCCGCTGCGGCATTATCTGTGGGTCGGCTGGCGGGAGAACCGCAAGCTGCGGCCCTGAGCGGTGACCGGTCGAAAGCGGTCACGCCCTGAAGAGAACCAAACGGCCGCTTCGGCCTCGGCTCCGTCGGCCACCGAGGCGCGCTGCACACCGCCCCGAATGACCAAAATCTTCTTGCTTCTCGGTCCCCACGAGAAGACCCCTTTCTTCAACAGGCCTTCATGTCCGATCGCACGACGGGGACCGGGAGTGGGACAATGTTCGGCCTGACCACGGTCCACGACACGCTGCTCTGCCTCAACCGCGCCGAACGGCGCCTCGTTCACCGCCATCCCGCCGCCGTCGATCCCGCCGACCTGTTGCTCTGCCCCAGCATGGAACGGCCCGAGCTCGGCCTTCTCGGTCCCGACGGGATCTGGCGGCCCCTCGACGTCGGCACCGTCGGCGCGCCGCGCGCCACCGCTCCGCCCTCGCTCGACCTGTTCACCGGCAACGGCCTGCTCGCCATCCGCGGCCCGAGCGGCTTCCTCGCCGCCCCGCCCGACGGCACCACCACCATGAACAGCCCCGAGCCGCATGGCTGGGAGTTCTTTGGCACGGTCGGCCGCCCCGGCCTGGTCGACCTCATCGCCCTGTGCCGCGCCAGCTGGCTGCGCGTCGGCACGCGCACCCTCGTCGAGCCGCACGACATCGGCCTGACCAGCCATGTCGGCTTCCGCTTCGGCGGCCACAGCTACCCGATCGCCGGCAACCTGCCGCTCTCCGGCTCGTCGGGCCGCCCGCGCAACCTCCTCTTCCGCGACGGCTGGATCGTCGAGGAGATCCGACGCTTCGAACCGCTGGTCTACTTCGTGCTGATGGGCGCCGGGGCCTACGCCGAGCAGCTCAGGCTTGCCACCCGCAGCCTCGTCGAGTTCGGCCGCTATCGCGGCCGGGTCCTCGTCATCACCGACCAGCCCCATCACGCCGTCGAGGCGCTGCTGCCCGAGGCGCTGCACCCGGGTCTCGCCACCATGGACGTGGCCAGCAGCGGCAAGATCGACGCCGTCCTCGCCCGCCTGATGCTCGCCGAATATCCCGGCGCCGAGCGCTTCACCCCCATCCTCTACAGCGACACCGACGTCATCTTCGACCAGCCCTTGATCCCCTTCCTCCAGGAGGCGCTCTTGGGGGGACGGATGAGTGCGCAGTCCGAGCCCTGGAACCGGCTGCCCGACAGCGATGCCGCCGGCGGCGACCTCTTCCGCGCCGACCCGATCCCTTTCCGCGACGAGATCGGCTTCAACGCCGGCGTCTGGGCGATGCCCGGCGGCCTCGACAGCCTGCAGATCCTCGACGCCGTCCGCCACAGCGTCAGCCGTTATCTCGAGATCAATGGCCGCGACTCCCTGCCCTGGCTCGACCAGGCGATGGGCAACTACGTCCTGCGTAAGCTCGACGCCTTCGATGCCCGATTGATCACCGCCGCCACCCGCCTTTATCAGAGCTACGAGCCGCTCGAGGTCACCAACCCCGCCGGCTTCGTCCATTTCTGGCCCGTCGCCGCCTCGGCCCACGAGCGCGTCGTCGCCATGGCCGACTATGTCGAGCGCCTGCATCTCGAGCGGTTCATTCGCGCCAAGGCCGCCAAGACTGCCGCCGCTTCATAACAGTTTCGTGAACGAAGCCGCCTCATCCGGATCGCGGGCGCAGAAGTATGCGCGAGTGGACCCCGACTAGAGGCGAACGTTATGAAGCACGCGCTGAAGCCGCGCTGGGCAGCCCCGCCCGACGCCGGCGCTCATCCGACCCTGGCACTCGTCACCTACGGCGAGCGCCTGTTCTCCTACGCGGAGCTGATCGGTGAGTTGCCGCCCGAACTCGCCGGGCTGGAGCCGGACCTGCGTGCCCGCGCGCCCCAGCAATGGTGGAACCGCTGCGCCTCCCGCTTCCCGATCATCGCCGGCCTCGCCGCCGCGCGCTGCCGCTCGCTCGACTTCGACGTCCTCGACCTCTATGCCGCCGAAGCCGCGGGCCACGGCTGAGACGTGCGGATCAGGTGGCAGCGGCGACCGGATACTCGCTCGACCCCATCCGCCATGCAGAGCAAAGCCAAGCTCTCAAGCCACTCGGTGATGGACTTGGCGCGCCCGGAAAGACTCGAACTTCCAACCCCCAGATTCGTAGTCTGGTGCTCTATCCAATTGAGCTACGGGCGCCAGCCGGAGGCGGGCATGTAGACCAAGGTGCCGCCGCCCGCAACCCGCAGGCTGGGGCCGCCGGCCCAGCCTGCCAGCGCGGCGCCCGCGCTTTCCGCCGCTCCCTACGGCGCCGCAGGACGCAGCACCTGCACCTGATCGAGGTGCAGGTACTCCCGCCGCGGCAGCTCCAGCCGCACGAAGCGCGCGCTCCTGCCCACCGCCACCACCAGCGGATTGCCGTCCGCCCCGCCGAACGAAGGCCCTCGGTGGCGGCCCGCCTCGTGCCAGTGGCGCAGGTCGGTCGAGACCAGCACCACCAGCCCGTCAGCCCGCTCGCGCACGTCCATGCGGTTGAACACCCGCACCTCGCCGACCTCCACCGACGTCTCGAGATCGACCATCCACCACGGCCTCTCGTCGGCCTCGGTGTGGAACGACGCGCTGCCCGTCACCACGCCCACCACCGCCTCGCCCCAGGGCTCCATCTCGGGCCGGCCGCCGATCCACGAACTCTGCATCGTGCGCTTGCCCAGGGCGAGGTTGCGGCCGTCGCGCCCGTGCATCCGCAGGTACGAGTCGTCGCCAACCTCGTGCATCCGCTCGATGATTCGCGACCTGTTGGTCACCCGACCCTTCTGCCGCTCCTCGTCGAACAGGAACGGCAGCGCCAGCCGCTTGGACATCGCCCCGCCGAAGCGCCGCCACAGCGTGCTGTCCGGGTCCAGCAGCTCCTCGTGCCGCGGATGCCAGCGCATGATGTTGGTCAGGAACCGGTTGGCGTCGAGCACCGGGTGCACGAACGTGCCCGACCCCAGCGACGACAACGACGATTCGTCGAAGGGCGGCGCCCACTGGTAGAACTCGAGCGAGCCCAGTTCGCCGAGCGGCTTCATCGTGAAGCCGCCGAGGCTGATCTCCGTCGGAATCGCCAGCTCGCACATCGGCCAGGTGGCGATCTCGCCCGAGGCGAAGCGCGTGCTCAACGCCAGCCGCCGCTCGAACAGCGCGTGCGCCGCCCGGTTGGAGAACACCGCGATGCAGGTCAGCCAATGCCGCAGGTCCGACATCCTGTAGACGCCCTCGGCCGTGTACAGCCAATGGAACTGCTCGATCGGCGGCTCCGGGATCGGGTGGCTGACGAAGTCGACCGCCTCGGCCGCGACCTCGTCGACCATCCCGTCGAGATCGCGGTTCAGCACCAGGTCGAACTCGACCATGACGTAGTAGTCGTAATCCGGCTCGCGGCGAGTCAGCAGGTGCAGCGCGTAGTCGGCATTGTACCAGAACTGGCTGAACGCCTCGTAGCGCGCCAGCCCCAGGGTTGCGATGTCCGCCTCGGTGGCGCGGATCACGCCCCCCCCGACCCGCGTCCGCAGCCGCTCGAGCTGACGCTGCGCGAAGTCGTCCCAGAAATGGCACTTGAACAGGACCGCGTAGCGAGCCGCCATCGTCATCCTTTCCCGGGCGGAGAAAACCGAAGCGGCCGATCATCGCCTCCCGGCGGACGGTAGAACAAGCGGGCCTCGCGCTAACGGTGACATCGCCGCATCACTCCGCCGGGATCGATCCCGGCGCGCGACCCGGGCGCGCGACCCGGGCGCTGATCTGCGCGGCCTGGCCC
>CAXUBM010000162.1:0-5155 GCA_964249235.1 uncultured Acetobacteraceae bacterium
GCGCGCCTGGAGCTTCGATGCCGTCGCGCTGCAGGGCGCCCGGGCGCTCACCGGACCGCGCCGCGCGCCGGCGTCGTTCCTGCGCGATCCGCTGCCCGGACTCACTTCGCGCGAGGTCGAGCTCGATGATCTCGTCACGTTCGTCGCCCACCCCGTCCGCGCGTTCCTGCGCCGGCGCCTGGAAGTCTCGATGCGGGACGGGGAGGACGAGATCGCCGACGCGCTATCGATCGAGCTCAACGGGCTGGAGCGCTACGCGATGGGCGACCGCCTGCTCGCCGCCCGCCTGGCCGCTCCCCTCGACGACCTCACCTCGCTTCGCGCTCGCCAGGCCGAGTGGGTCGGCCTGCGTGACGACCCCGCCCGCGCCGCCGCACTTCGCGCCGCTCTTCGGGGCACCCCCGACATCGTCCGCGCCCTCGGCCGCCTCTCGCTCGGCCGCCTCGCCCCCCGTGACCTGGGTGTCGTCCGCGACGGCCTTGCCGCCGCCCGGCAGGCCGCCCTCGCCCTGGAAGGCGCGCCGGCAGAACTGGCCCATCACGCTCGTCTCCTCACGGCCGGCGAAGACCTGCGCGTCCGGCTTTTGTCCATCCTCGCCGACACGCTTCCCGCCAAGCTCGACGATGGCGGCGCGATCGCCGAGGGCGTCGACCCTTCTCTCGACGGCGCGCGCGCGCTCGCCCGTGACAGCCGCGCCGCCGTCGCCGCCCTGCAAGGCACGCTCGCCGTTCGCTACGCCGTTGCCTCGCTCAAAGTCAGGCACCACGCCCAGCTCGGTTTCATCATCGAGGTCCCCCAGGCCGCGGCCGAGAAGCTCCGCGCCCACCCGGAGCTGTCGCTACGCCAAGGCACCGCCAGCGGTGCCCGCTTCGCCTCCCCGGAACTCGCCGAGCTCGACCGCCGCATCAACGAAGCCGGCGCCGACGCACTCGCCCGCGAACGCACGCTGGCCGTCGGGCTCGCCGCCGACATCCTCCGCTGCGACCATCTTCCCGCCATCGCCGAGACCCTCGCCCTTCTCGACGTAGCCCAATCCTCGGCCTTCCTGGCCACCGCTTCCCCCGACGCTGGCGGGACCTGGTGCCTGCCCACGCTGTGCGACGACACCTCCCTCGTGCTGACCGCCTGCCGCCACCCGGTCGTGGAGCGCGCCCTTCCCGCCCGCGAACGCTTCACCCCCAACGACCTCGACCTGTCCCCCGGCCGTCGCGTCATGCTGCTTACCGGCCCCAACATGGCCGGCAAATCCACCTACCTGCGCCAGGCCGCACTTGCCGTGATCCTCGCCCAGACCGGCCTGCCGGTCCCGGCCGCCGCCGCTCGCATCGGTCTCGTCGACCGCCTCTTCAGCCGCGTCGGCGCCGCCGACGACCTTGCCCGCGGGCGCTCCACCTTCATGGGCGAGATGACCGAAACCGCCGCCATCCTTCACTCCGCCGGACCGCGCTCGCTCGTCGTCGTCGACGAGATCGGCCGCGGCACCGCCACCCTCGACGGCCTGGCCATCGCCACGGCCGTTCTCGAGGCGCTGCACGGCCAGGTCCGCAGCCGGACCATCTTCGCCACCCACTTCCACGAGCTCGCCGAGATTGCCGAACGCCTGCCCCAAGTCGGCTTACACACCATGCGCGTCCGCCAGTGGAAGGGAGACATCGTCTTCCAGCACGAGGTGATCCGAGGTGCCGCCGGCCGCAGCTGGGGCGTTCAGGTCGCCAGGCTCGCCGGCGTACCCGCCCCCGTCGTCGCCCGCGCCGCCAGCCTCCTCGACGATTTCGAACGCGGCCGCGCCGCCCGGCGAACCGCCCTGCCCCTGTTCGCCGACCTGCCCGATCCTCGACCCGATCCCGCTCCGCCACCCGACCCGCTGCGCGAAGCTCTGCGGCAGGTCGACCCCGATGCAATGACGCCACGCGATGCACTCGAAGTGCTCTACCGGCTGCGTTCGGTCATTGCTGCGGCGCAAGATGAGCTGTCCGCCGACGAAAGAAGCCCCTAATACGAACCTGAATGTCCGCAACACCGACCCATGACGAGCCGAAGGACACCGACCGACTGCGCGAACAGCTCGCCCAGCCTGGCGAAGAACTCGGCCGCGACGACGCCCTTGCCGCTTTCCGCCGTTTCTTGGCCAATGTTCAGGCCGAGATCAGGACCGAGTTCGAAGCCTACCGCCTCTCCGGCGCCACGGCCGCCGAGCGCCTTTCCGATCGGATGGACGAACTCATCGAGGCCATCTTCGACTACACCATCCGCGTCCAGGTCCCCGATGCCGCCGCCAGCACGCTGTCGCTCGCCGCGACGGGCGGCTACGGCCGCGGTACGCTCGCCCCCTTCAGCGACATCGACCTTCTGTTCGTCACCACCGGCGATCCGTCCGTCCCGGCCCGCGCCGCCGTGGAGTTCATGCTCTACTTCCTCTGGGATCTTGGATTGAAGGTCGGACACGCGACCCGCTCCATCGCCGAGTGCGTCGCGGAAGCCAGTGCCGACATCACCACCCGCACCTCGATGATCGATCTGCGGCTGCTGGCCGGCGACCGCGCCCTGTTCGAGACGCTCCACGCACGCCTCATCGTCGCCGCGGTCGAGGGTGGCTCTTTCACCTTCCTTGCCGCCAAGCGCGCCGAGCGCGACGCCCGCCACACCCGCTACGGCGAGAGCGCCTTTCTCGTCGAACCCAACATCAAGGAAGGCCGCGGCGGTCTTCGCGACATGCAGACGCTCTACTGGATGACGCGGCTGCTCTTCGGCATCACCCGCATGCGCGACCTTGTCCTCGGTGCGGAGGGCGAGCCCGGCATTGAACCGTCCGCGGACCGGCCGGGCGCCGGCCTGCTGACCGAGACCGAAGCCAGACATGCGCGCCGCTCCTGGGACTTTCTCTGGACCGTCCGGTTCCACCTCCACTACGTCGCCGGCCGCGCCGAGGAACGCCTCACCTTCGACATGCAACCCGTCGTCGGTGCCCGCATGGGCTACACCCATCACGGCCGACAGGTCGGCGTCGAACGCTTCATGCGCCACTATTTCCTCACCGCGCGCGAGGTCATGCGCCTGACGCACGTGCTCGAACCGCAGCTTGTTCGCGCCGCCCGCGGCTCCCCGGCGCTCGTTCCCGCCGCCGATCCAGCCCTGACCGAGGCCGGCTACACGCTGCTCGATGGTGACCTTCTGCCGATCGATCCCGAACGCTTCCACGCCGATCCGCTCTCGATGCTGCAGATCCTGCTCATCGCACGCGACCGCGGCCTCGCATTGCACCCGCTCGCCATGCACCTGCTGATCCGCCACGAGCGCGGCGCCGTCCGCCTTCGCGACAATCCCGCCGCGAACGCCATCCTTCTCGACCTGCTCTGCGGCACGCTCGAGGCACCACGCACCGACGGGGCCGTCCAGCTCGGCACCGCGAACGAAACCGGCCTTCTCGGCCGCCTCGTTCCCGATTGGTCGCGCATCGTCGGTCAGATGCAGTTCGACACCTACCACGTCTTCACCGTCGACGAGCACACGATCGAGGCCGTGCGCGTCCTGAACGCCCTCGAACTCGGCCGGCTCGCCGACGTCACCCCAGCCGCCAGCGAACTTGCCTCCGACCTGGCACTCGACCCCAGCTCGCGCCGCGCCCTCTATGTCGCCCTTCTCCTGCACGACATCGCCAAGGGCCGCGGCGGCGACCATTCGGAACTCGGCGCCGAGATTGCGCAGGAACTCGGCCCCCGCTTCGGCCTCTCGGCGGAAGAGACCGAAACCGTATCGTGGCTCGTTCTGCACCACCTCCTCCTCAGCCAGGTCGCCTTCAAGCGCGACATCGACGACCCCAAGACGATCCTCGACCTCGCCGATACCATTCAATCGCCCGCCCGCCTGCGCCTGCTCCTGATGCTCACGGTCGCCGACATGCGCGCCGTCTCGCCCCGCGTCTGGAATGCCTGGAAAGCCACGCTGCTGATCGAACTTTACACCCGGGTTGCCGACGTCCTCGAAGGTGGCCTCGCCACCACCGAGCGCGACGTCCGCGTCGCCCGCGCCAAGGAAGCCGCCGCCGCGCTCATGATCGAGGACGGCATTCCAGCCGTCGATCGCACCACGTTCCAGGGCTTGGGCTACCCCAGCTACTGGCTCGCCTTCGAGCCCGAAACCCACGCACGTCACGCCCGCCTGGTCCTCGAGGCCGAACGCATTGGCGCGCCGCTGACCGTGGAAGCCCAGCCGCTGCCCGCCCGAGCTGTCACCGAGATCGTCGTCTATGCCACCGATCATGCCGGGCTCTTCAGCCGCATCGCCGGCGCGCTGGCGGTCGCCGGCGCCTCCATCGTCGACGCCCGCATCCACACGCTCAACAACGGCCGTGCCCTCGACACCTTCTGGGTTCAGGACGCCGCGGAAGGCGCCTTCGAACAACCCAATCGCCTCGCCCGCCTCCCGGTCCTGATCGAGCAGGCTCTATCCGGCGAACTCGCACTCACCGAAGCCATCGACCAGAGCCTGTCCACCATCCTCGGCCGTCGAATGCGCGCCATCCACGTGCCGCCGCGCGTCGTCGTCGACAATCGCGCGTCCAACACTCACACCGTCATCGAAGTCAACGGCCGCGATCGCCCCGGCCTTCTCCATGAAGTCACCGACGCCATCAGCCGCCAGGGATTGCAGATCGCCTCCGCCCACGTCACCACGTACGGCGTCCGCGCCGTCGACGTCTTCTACGTCAAGGACGTGTTCGGCTTGAAGATCACCAATGAACGCAAGCTCGCCGCGATGCGCGAGGCTATTCTCGGGGTGCTCGCCGCGCGAAACGAGGAACCGCCCGCGCCACCCGAGCGCCGGCCCAGCGCCGCGGCTTGAAGCAAGCCGGGACAGTCGCCCCATTACCCATTTCAGCACCGCGAGCGGCCGTGCCGTGAAGGTTCTCTGGTATGTGCCGTCCGTCGAACGCTGGGTGGAGTCGAACTCGTCTGTTGCAAACGGGCGAACTGATGCCGTCAGAAGACGAGCCCTCCAGCAAGGCGTAAGTCACGGGGTCCGAGGTCTCGACCGCGCCGGTATCAGGGTGGCGCCCAAGCTGTCCCGGGCCTTCTCGCTCCTCGCCAGCGCCTCACGCACCCGCTCCACCACCGCCGGCCAAGCCTTCGCCGGCACCTCCGACCTCTCCTGCCGA
>CAXUBM010000163.1:0-5132 GCA_964249235.1 uncultured Acetobacteraceae bacterium
GCCCACCCCCGAACGCACCGCGCTGATGGCGATACACGTGCACCGGCAGCGCCAGCAGCAGAAACCCGGCGACGCTCCCCAGCCCCGGCACCTTCTTCGCCACTCCCTCCAACGCCACCAGCAGCATCGCGAACGCGAGGCTGTGCATCGCCCAGATCGTGTGGTCGTAGAGCCGGATCCGCGGTCGTCGCCCCACGAACAGCACCCGCGACGTCACCGCCGCGATCGGCAGCATCAGCAGCGCCAGCCGCTCCGCCCACTCGGCGGCCGTGTGCACCACCTCGTCCGGGTTGGCTGCCGCGTGCCCGACGTGCCGCACCAGCCACGCGGTCACCGCCGGGTGCCCCTTGACCGTCAGCGCGCTCTCCCACCTCGGCGGCGTCGCCCCGATATCCGTGTGGAACGAAAACGCATGCGTCGCGGACAGCACGAGGAAGAGCACGAACAGCGCCACGAAATAGATCCGCAATGGCGGGACGTCCGCCACCCGCCGCCCGTCGAGGTAGTCCCGCGTCAGCCGCCCTGGATCGACAACCAGCAGCCGCACCGTGCGCCGCGCCCGGCTGTCGCCATGGGTCAGCGCCTCGACAAACTCGCCCCCGATATGCAGCAGTGACCGGTGCGTCGGGCCCGCCGCCTGCCCGCATTCATGGCAGAACCGCCCGGCCAGCACCGTCCCGCAATTCAGGCAGGGCTCAGCTTCGAAAGTGGTGCGCTCCGCATCCATGGCAGCGATTACGCAAGATCCGTGCTCCTCAGCCGCCAGGGATGCGGTAGACACCGGACGCGGCGACGGTCTCGTTCCGGACGTTGATCGGCTTCCGCGCCGGCTTCAGGTCCCGCGTGAACCCAGGCGAAGCCGCCAGGCAGAGGGAACCGAGACGCTGCGCCCGCAGCGATGTAGTTCCAGTTCGAGCTACAAGTCAGCGTCGACAATTGGAGCGTCGAAGTGGCGTAGATCAGAGACCTATCGCAATCCGCCGCGCGTCCGGTTTAATCGTCAACTCCAGCCAACTCACTTGATAATGCCGATTTTGCTCCGGTCGATGGTAATGAAGACTGCGGCCACCAGCACGATGCCCTTGACGATGTCCTGCAGGTAAGGGTCGACACCAATCAGGTTCATGCCGTTGCTGAGGATCACCATGATCAGCGAACCGAGCACGGTTCGCTGCATGCTGCCGAGCCCGCCGGTGAGCGGGGTGCCGCCCACCACGACCGCAGCTATCGCGTCTAGCTCCAGCCCTTCGCCCATCTGCGCTGTCGCCGCCATGGTCCAGGCGCCATGCAGCACCCCGGCCATGCCGGCCAGCAGACCCACCAACATGAACATCACGATCTTGGTGCGTACTACCTTGATGCCGGTGAGCGTCGCCACCCGCTCGCCGCCGCCAATCGCACGCACCTCGCGTCCGAAGACGGTCTGGTTGAGCACTGAGGTGCAAAGCACCGCCAGCACCAGCGCGATCAGCACGGAGTGCGGCACGCCGAAAGTCCGCCCGGCGAACAGGTCGACAAACCTCTCGTCGTCGATCGGGATCGCCGAGCCGCGGGTGTAGAGCAGGATGATGCCGCGATAGATCACCATCGTGCCAAGCGTGACGATGAAGGAGGGCACCTTGCCCCTGGCGAACACCACCCCGTTGATGGTGCCGGCCACCAGCCCCAGCAGGCAGGCCGGGATCGCCGCGGCGATGCCGAGAGGGCCCGAGAAATGGGCCGCTGTGACCGTCGCCAGACCCAGGATCGAGCCCACCGACAGGTCGATGGAGCCGGCGATGATGACGAAGGTCAGCCCAAGCGCGACGATGAGAAGCACCACCGTCTGCTGCAGGATGGTGATGAGGTTGGAGATCTCCAGGAAACGCGGGTTGAGCGCGGTGAACACCACCCACAGCACCGCCATCAGCAGCACCGGAAAGAGCTGCTTGAGCCGATCGGCTCTGGGGCGCGGGATGCGTCCGGCGCTCAACTCGCCCGGGCGGGCCGATCTGGGGGAAGCCACTGGCATCAGATTTCCTCTCCGGAGGCGGCTCAGACCATGTGCCGAACCACGTCCGTCTCGCTGGGCGTCTCGCCCACGTCGAAGCGCCTGGTGATGGTACCGCGCCGCATCACCAGCAGCCGGTCGCTCAGGCCGAGCAGTTCCGGCAGGTCCTCGCTCAACAGCAGGATGGAGGTTCCCCCGGCCACGAGCGCCCGGATGATGCGGTAGATCTCCTCGCGGGCCCCGACATCGACGCCACGGGTGGGATTGTTGAGCAGGAGCACGCTCGGTCGCGGCATCAGGCACTTGCCGAGACAGACCTTCTGCATGTTGCCGCCGCTGAGCGATCGGCATGTCAGGCTGACATCGGGCGGCCGCACCGCGAGCCGGCCGACCGCCTCCTGGGCGCGCTTACGGGCTACGCGACGGCGGTAGAACGGCCCTCGCCGGGGCAACGCCGCCATCACCACGTTGTCGAGCACCGGGAAATCCAGGATCAGACCCTCGACGGTGCGGCTACCGGGCAGGTAGGCGATGCCCGCGCGCCAGGCGTCACGCGGTCCGCGCGGCGCGTAGGCACGGCCTTCCAGCGCCAAGCCGGCGCTGCGCGGCGCCAGGTCGGCAATCAGGGTGCGCACCAGCTCCTCGCCGCCCGATGACTTCAGGCCCGCCAAGCCGAGGATTTCGCCGCGATGCAGCCTGAAGTCGACCGGCGCGGCGGCCCCCGACAATGTCAGCGCCGACACCTCGAGCACCGGTTCGACCGAGACTGCGGCCGGCTTGGGCGGGTAGATGCTCTCCGCTGCCGCGCGGCCGACCATGGCCGCGTGCACGCGATCGGCCGTGACGTCCTCGGCGGCGAAGGTGGCCACCAGTGAGCCATCCTTGAGCACGAACACGGTGTCAGCGGCTTGCCGCACCTCGTTGAGATGGTGCGAGACGAAGGCGATGGTCAGCCCCTGCTCGCGCAGCCGGCGCATCACGGCGAGCACCAGATCGACCTCGTCGTGGCCGAGGAACGCGGTCGATTCGTCGAGGAACAACGTCGAGGGCCGGTTGGACAGCGCGCGACAGATCTCCAGGCACTTCCACTGCCCGAGATCGAGCGCGTGCAGGTCCTGGTGCACCGAGATGCCGACGCCAATCTCGTCGAGCATCGCCTGCGCCGCGGCCTCGAGGCGAGGCCGGTCAATCCAGCCGCCACGACGCGCGAAGTTGCGCAGCCGGTCGATGTAGATGTTCTCGGCGATGCTGAGCGACGGATTGATGGTCAGCTCCTGGAACACCAGCGCCACGCCACGCCGTTCGGCGTCGTTCAGCCCCGCGGGGCTGAACGGCGCGCCGTCCAGCAACAGCGTTCCGGAGTCGCGCCGCTCCGCGCCGGCCAGGATCTTCAGCAGCGTCGACTTGCCGGCGCCATTCTCGCCGGCGAAGGCATGGATGCGCCCCGGCTCGAGCGTTACCGAGACCTCGTCGAGCGCAAGCGTCCGGCCGAAGCGCTTGGAGATCGCTCGAGCCTCCAGACGCATCGCCCCGTCGACCCAGCCGCCCTCCCGGCCGCCGCCTCAGCCCTGGAACTGCGAGGCGTCCGGGATCTCGAACGCACCCGGGGCCGCGCCCGGATTGTAGGTCAGCGAGTGCGCGCGGAAATCGAACTTGGGCACGCCGCCGGGGTAGTCGGCGAGATACTGCGCGACCTTGTCCTTGGTCAGGGGCAGAAGCTGCAGCTTCACCACCGCATTGTCGGCAGGCAAGGTGTGCCCGTTGATCGCGTCGTAGAGCATGATCAGGCCGAAGCCGCCTTGCAGCCAGTGGCCGCCCATGTCGAACACCAGCTCGCCGTCCTCGAGCGGCTTGAGGTTTTCGCTCTGCAGGTCCATGCCGACGATCATCACGTCGCGGCCCGGCTGCTTGCCCTGGTTTTTCAACGCCGCGATGATCCCGTTGGCCATCGCGCCGTTGGCGCTCCAGACGCCGCGTATGCCGGGATGGCCCTGATAGAGGCTCTCGAACGCGGTCTGCGCCGTGTCGCGGGCGAAGTCGCCGTTGATGGTGCCTTCGACCAGGATTTCCGGATGCTCGCTCAGCGCCTTGTCCAGCCCCTTGTGCCGGTCGATCGCCACCGACGTGCCGGGCGTGCCGTCGACGACGCAGATATGCTTGCGCCGGTCCGCGCTGGCTGGCACCGCCGCGAACAGATGCGTCGCCATCTGGTAGCCGGCATCCATGTCGCTGGGGCCGATGAACGCGATGTAGTTCGGGAACCTCCGGCTTTGCGGCGGCAGATTGGGGAAGGTGTCGGTGACCACCACCGGGATGCCGGCGTCTCGCGCCAGCGTGATGCCGCGCGGACCGGTGGACCAGTACGGCGTGAATATCAGCCCGTCGACGCGCCGCGATACCAAGTCCTGGATCGAGCGGATCATCTTGTCTGGGTTATTGTCTGCGCTGAGGACGACGATATCGGCGCCGAGCGCGTCCCCACCTTTGCGCATAAAGCTGATGTAGTTGGTCCAGAACTCGTATTCGAGCGTCGTCACCACGACGCCGACGGTGGGCCGCTTCGGCGCACCCCAGGCGCGGCTCGCCAGCGACAATGCCGGCAGGCCGAGTACTCCTGCGACAAAAGAACGCCTTCTGGTCATGATCTGCATCCTCCGGTGCGCCTCCGCGCAGCCAGCTCCATCGGGAGGGGACTTCACCCGCGGCCGGTTCGCCGCTCGATGCGCTCGCTATTCACGGAGGTAGCACTCCTGAGGTTGGGGCAATTTTGGCTGACGTTCAAGGTGCATTCTGGCCCGTGCGCATGAAGCGGCCGTTCTCGACGGGATCGTGGCCGTTTGTTCCCAAGATCCCTTCGCTCGAGAGGTGCTCGTATTAGGGTCGCGCGTCCTCGCTCCCGAGCCTTGCAACGGCGATGCCCTGATCAAAGACAATCTGTGCAGCTGCAAAGGACCGCGCGTGCGCGAACCGCTCGAGTGTGTGGGTGCCCGCCTCCTCACCTGCGCCCCGCAGTCCGATTTCAACACGATCAAACGCGCGTCTGCCAAGCTCAGACTTTCATCCGCAAGGCAGCTCCCCGCATGACCAAGCGCTTTGGGACTCGATGGCCACATACTACCTGAGCATCAGCACCGCACTCAAC
>CAXUBM010000164.1:0-2011 GCA_964249235.1 uncultured Acetobacteraceae bacterium
CAGCCGCGCCTGCCCGGTGCCGCCGAGCTCCGGCAGCAGGATGTGCCGCGAGTAGCGTTCGATCTCGCTTTCGGTGAAGCTGTCGTCCATCGCACGTATTTAATCGCCGCCGGCCCGGGAAACGACATGAGCGCCGCCGAATCCGCCGCCGCCGCCCTGGTCCTTTTTTCCGGCGGCCAGGACAGCACGACCTGTCTCGCCTGGGCGCTCGACCGCTACGACCGTGTGGAGACGATCGGCTTCTTTTACGGCCAGCGTCACCGCGTCGAGCTCGACTGCCGCCCGAAGCTGCGCGACAGCCTCGACCGGCTCTATCCCGGCCGCCTCGGCGCCGACCACCTGCTCGACATCGAGACCGCGCTGTCGGCGCTCGGCGGCACCGCCATGACCGAGCCGGTCGCCATCGCCACCACCGCCGAAGGCCTCCCCAACACGTTCGTCCCCGGCCGCAATCTCCTCTTCCTCACCTACGCCGCCGCACTCGCCTATCGCCGCGGCATGACCCGCCTCGTCGGCGGCATGTGCGAGACCGACTTCTCCGGCTACCCCGATTGCCGCGACGACACGATCAAAGCCCTCCAGGTCGCCATCAACCTCGGCACCGCCCGACGCTTCGTGATCGAGACCCCACTGATGTGGCGTGACAAGGCCGAAACCTGGGCTCTCGCCGCAGCTCTGGGCGGCCCCACCCTGGTCGACCTCGTCCGCGAGGACACGCACACCTGCTATCTCGGCCGACGCGAGCCTCTGCACGATTGGGGCCGGGGGTGCGGCGATTGCCCCGCCTGCCGGCTTCGCTCGGACGGCTACCGGCGCTGGCGAGGAAGTCAGTCTCGAAAGGAAGCCTGAACAACAATTCACCTTGCCTTTACCTCGCAGAGTCATGTTCAACTGTTGGCGAGATTAGAGGGTATGGAATGACGCTGGGGCGATCCGTGCCGCAACGCACAGTAGTGATGGTCGTCGGGGCCGTTAGCCTTGCCCTGGTCGCCTACGTCGCGTCGCCCTATGTCGCCCTTTGGCGGGTCGGCAATGCGCTGCGCTCCCACGACGTGGCCGAACTCCGCTCCACCATCGACTGGACCCGCGTGCGCGCCGGTCTGAAGGCCGAGCTCACCGACGACCCGGCTCCGGTCGCCACCGTCAAGCAAGCCTCCGCCCAGGACGACCTCCCCGAGTTCGGCGAAAGCTTCGCCAAGTCCGCGATCTCCAACGTCGTCGACCAGGATTGCGACCCCGAGCACGTCAACGCCATGTTTGGCAGCCGGCCTTCCGGCGGCTCCGGCACCCTCGCCATGGCGCGCCGCATGCTCTGGGCCTTCTTCACCGGCCCGCAGACCTTCCAGGCGCTGTTGCGCGTCAGCGACGACCCGCGGGCCGAGCCCGTTCGCGTCCGCATGGTCTTTTCCGGCCACCACGGCTGGCGCGTCACCAACGTCTGGCTGCCCCAGACCATGCTCAACGCGCCCGAGTCCAACGCCACCTGAGCACGGCCGCGGCTCGACCCTCGCCTTTCCGAACGCCGATCCGCCACCACTTGACGTCGCCGGAACAACTCCGGAACTCTGCCGTCAATGGACCTGCTCGAAAAGCTCGAGATTCTCGCCGACGCCGCGAAGTATGACGCGTCCTGCGCGTCGAGCGGCACCGAGAAGCGCAGCTCCAAGGGCAAGTCCGACGGTGTCGGCTCCACCGAAGGTATGGGCATCTGCCACGCCTACGCCCCCGACGGCCGCTGCATCTCGCTTCTCAAGATTCTGCTGACCAACTCCTGCATCTACGATTGCGCCTACTGCATCAATCGCCGCTCCTCCAACGTGCAGCGTGCCCGCTTCACGGTGGACGAGGTGGTCCGCCTGACGCTCGGCTTCTATCGCCGCAACTGCATCGAGGGCCTGTTCCTCTCCTCCGGCATCATCCGCGACCCCGACTACACCATGGAGCGCGTCGTCGACGTTGCCCGCACCCTGCGCGTCACCCACGGCTTCCGCGGCTATATCCATCTCAAGAC
>CAXUBM010000164.1:2021-5087 GCA_964249235.1 uncultured Acetobacteraceae bacterium
GACCCCGACCTCCTCGCCGAAGCCGGCCGCTGGGCCGACCGCTTGTCGATCAACGTCGAGCTGCCCACCGAGGCCGCCCTGACCTCCCTCGCCCCCGAGAAGAACTTGCCCGGCATCCGCCGCTCGATGGGCCGCATGCGCGCCGCCATCGACGCGTCGGCGGACCGGCGTTCCCATAAGGGAACCAAACCACCCCGTTTCGCACCTGCCGGCCAGAGCACCCAGGTCATCGTCGGCGCCGACGAAAGCACCGACAGTTCCATTCTCGGCATGAGCACCAATCTCTACGCCGGCTACGGACTGAGGCGCGTCTACTACTCCGCCTTCAGCCCCATCCCCGATGCCAGCGCCGCCTTGCCCGTCAAGGCCGCTCCCCTGCTGCGCGAGCATCGTCTCTACCAAGCCGACTGGCTGCTCCGTTTCTACGGCTTCGATCTGTCCGAGATGCCCGTCGAGGCCGACGGCAACCTCCCGCTCGCCGTCGATCCCAAACTCGCCTGGGCCTTGCAGCATCGCGACCAGTTCCCCGTGGACGTGAACCGGGCCGGTCGCGAGCTCCTGCTCCGCGTCCCCGGCCTCGGCGTCAAATCCGTCGACCGCATCATTTCCGCCCGCCGCCACCGCCGCCTTCGCACCGACGACCTCGCCCGCCTGCGGCTGTCGATCGGCAAGCTCGCCCCCTTCATCATCGCCGCCGACCACCGTCCGGGCCGTGAGGTCGACGGCGCGCTTCTCCTGCCCCGCAAGCGCGCCGCCCCGCAACTGGAACTTCTCTGACTTGGTTGCGGTCAGCCTCGCCCACGAAGTCGATTATGGCGGCTGGCGCGACGCCGCTCGCCGCCTCGCCCTCGACAACATCCCGCCCGAACGGGTCGTCTGGTCCGTGGGCCCTCCCGCCGACCTCTTCGCCGGCTCCGAATCCGAACCCGCCGCCGATGCGCCGGCGCCGGCACAGGCCCACACCTTCACGGTGTCACGCCCTCTCGTCGACCTGGCGCAGACGGTCATCCAGGCGAACGATCCCGAACGCTTCTCCCTGCTCTACGGCCTGATCTGGCGCCACCATCAGGGCGAGCGCCACCTCGCCGCCGACGTCACCGATCCGTCGATGCACCGCGCCCTGCGTTTGGCCCAGTCGGTCCGCCGCGACACCCACAAGATGCGGGCGTTCGTCCGCTTTCGCGAGGTGGCCGAACCGGACGGCGCCCGCCACGTCGCCTGGTTCGAGCCCGACCACTACATCGTCGAGGCGAATGCCCCCTTCTTCGTCCGCCGCTTCGCCACGATGCGCTTCTCCATCCTCACCCCCTATCGAAGCATGCACTGGACCGGCGGCGACACCGAGTTCGCCCCCGGCGCCTCGCGCGCCGACATCCCCGACGATGATGCGCTCGAACGCTACTGGCGCGCCTATTTCAGCGCCATCTTCAACCCCGCCCGCCTCAAGCTCTCCGCCATGCGTTCCGAGATGCCGAAGAAATACTGGCGCAACCTCCCCGAGGCCGCCGCCATCCCCGAGCTCGTCCGCACGGCCCTCGAAAGAACCGAGACCATGGTCGAACAGGCACCGGCGCCGCGCGCCCGCACCGAAACCCACCGCCCGGCTCCGCCGGCCACCGCCGACACACCCGAACCGGATGGCGCACTCGCCACCCTCGCCCGCGAGGCCGCCGACTGCCGCCGCTGTCCGCTGTGGGAACCCGCCACCCAGACCGTGTTCGGCGAAGGTCCCGAAACCGCGCGCCTGATGATGGTCGGCGAACAGCCCGGCGACCAGGAAGACCTCGTCGGCCGCCCCTTCGTCGGCCCTGCCGGCCAGATCCTCGACCGCGCCATCAAGGAGGCCGGCATCGACCGCCGCGAGGTCTACGTCACCAATGCCGTCAAGCACTTCAAATTCGAGCCGCGCGGCAAGCGCCGCATCCACGCGACGCCGGACCACGCGGAGATCGAGGTGTGCCGCTTCTGGCTGGACCAGGAGCGCGCGGTGGTGAAGCCCGCGGTGACGGTGCTGCTGGGCGCGTCGGCCGCGCGCGCCGTGCTCGGCCGCGCTCTCGCCCTTGCGGGGCGTGGCGGCCGCGGCATCGCCAGCGTCGGCAACACGCAGATCATGGTCACCGTGCATCCATCCTATCTTCTCCGGTTGCCCGACGAGGACTCGAAGCGGCGCGAATATGCGGCCTTCGTCACCGATCTGAAGCACGCACGGTCACTGCTCTGAGCGGACGGGCTGCTGCCCTGCGGCCGCCAGGTCCGGCGGCCCTGGACCAGACCCCCCTCCGAGCGCGTGGCCCGCCCAACACAGCCGTCGATATTACCTCACCTAGTTCAAGCAATACTTGAAGCGGAGCGGCCAATCGGCTCACAAGGGCGGGTCGTTGGAGCTTTCCATGACGGGTCCGCTCACCCGTGCCTGCCTCGCCGGGCTGCTCTGCCTGCTGGCCGCCTGCGGCAGCCAACCTTCGCGCCTGAGCGACGCGTCACAGCGCGGGTCCTATGCGGTGCCAGGCACGCCGGACGATCCCTGGGGCCCCTATATCGACGAGGCCGCCCGACGCTTCGCCGTCCCGTCCTCCTGGATCCGCGCCGTCATGCACCAGGAATCGGGCGGCAACGAATATCTCGATGGCCAGCCGATCACGTCGGGCGCCGGCGCCATGGGGCTGATGCAGCTCATGCCCTCCACCTACGCCGATCTCCAGTCCCAGTACGACCTCGGCGGCGACCCCTACGACCCGCACGATAACATTCTCGCCGGCACCGCCTACATCCGCCAAATGTATGACAAGTATGGTTCTCCCGGCTTTCTCGCCGCATACAACGCCGGTCCCGCCCGCGTCGACGACTACCTCGCCGGCCAATCGAGCCTGCCCGCCGAGACCGTCAACTACGTCGCCGCCATCACCCCGCACCTCGACGACGCCGCACCCGCGGCCGAACCCGCGGCCGAACCCGCGGTCGAAGTCGCCGAGGCCACGCCGCCTCCCGCCTTTGCCTCCGCGCCCGCGCCGGTCACGCAGACCACCGCCTGCTGGCATGACCCGAACGCCGCCTACGACCCCGACG
>CAXUBM010000165.1:0-739 GCA_964249235.1 uncultured Acetobacteraceae bacterium
GCGCGGGTTCTGGCGTTTCCTGGCGCGACAGCACGGGTTGCGCAACACGGCGCCGCGGGCGCTGCGCTCGCCGCGGGTGCGGCGGCCGTTGCCGCGGCCGCTGACCCCGGACGACGCGCGGGCGGCGGTGGGGGGCATCGGGGCGATGTCAGACGACGCATTCGTGCAAGCGCGCGACACGGCGTTGTTCACGCTCCTGTATGGGACCGGCCTGCGGATCGGCGAGGCGCTGGCGCTCGACCGGTCGGATGGGATGGCGATGCGCGAGGGGACGCTGCGGGTGCGCGGCAAGGGCGGCCACGAGCGGCTGGTGCCGATCCTGCCGGCGGTGGGCGAGGCGGTGGGGTCGTTGCTGGCGATCACCGGGGGAGCGGGAGACGCGCCGCTGTTCGCCGGGGTGCGCGGCAAGCGACTGGCGGCGGCGGTGGCGCAGCGGCGGATGCAGCACTGGCGGCGGCTGTCGGGCCTGGCGGAGAGTGCGACGCCGCACGCGCTGCGGCACTCGTTCGCGACGCACATGATGCAGGGCGGATGCGACCTGCGCGCCGTGCAGGAACTGCTCGGTCACGCAACGCTCGCGACGACGCAGCTCTATGCGGGAGTCGACGAGGCCGGGCTGACGCGGGTCTGGCGCGCCTCGCATCCGCGCGCCTCCTGATGGCGGTGCGCCTGTCCGCCGTCACCGCGCTGCGGGACGCCGCTCGTCCGCTGCGGACGGCGCTCGGATGGTGGGTGCAGC
>CAXUBM010000165.1:749-5083 GCA_964249235.1 uncultured Acetobacteraceae bacterium
GGGCGCGCGGGGTTGGCTCGACGGGCCCCAGGTGGTGCTGGGGCACGCCGGCGCCGGCGAGCCCTGGGCGCGTGGGCTGGCGCTCAATGTCGGCATCGAGGCGGCGCGGGGCGAGACGGTGCTGGCGTTCGACTGCGGCGACGCCTTGCACGGTCTGGGCGAGAAGCTCGACGCGTTCCGGTCGGGCGGGGGTTACGCGACGAGCTACGGCAGGATGACGGCCGGTTGCGAACTGGCGATGCTGCGGCGCGCGGATTGGCAGACGCTGGGTGGATTTCACGAGTATCTGCTCGGGGCCGGGTTCGAGGACGAGGATCTGTTCAACCGGTTGGAAGATGCGGGTGTCCGGCACCGCTTCTTCGAGCCGGACGACGTGCAGCGGTCGGGGGCACCGGTGACGGCGACCGATGACGGACAGCTCGGGCTGGTGCTTCCGGACGGGATGGACAGGAACCGGGGCTTTCAGATCGGGCGCAACAAGATCCTGGCCGGGCTGGCGCCCTGGACCGCGGCGATGACGGGATTGCGGCCGCGCCGGTTCGGACGAACGGGCGAACGGGCGCTGCATTGCGAGCTGGCGGCACGCACGGCGCTCGAGCGGCGGCTGCAGGATTGCGCGAGCTTCCTGGCGGCGCGCTTCCTGCACAATGCGTCCGAGGAGGTGGCGTTTCCGATGCTGCGCGACATGATCGACGAGCGTTTCGTCGGCTACGAGGAGCGCGCCCGGCGGCAACGGCAGATCGAGCTGGCGCTGGCGGCGCGGCCGGGACCGAAGCCAGGACGGCGGCGGACACGCTGATTGCGGGTCTGGGTGTGGTGGTTGGCGGCGATGTTGACGTGCGGGGTGGCGCGCGGGGCGTCGTGCACGCTCAGGCCGGTGGCACAGGTGTGGTTGCGCGACACCGACGGGTTCCTGACGGTGCCGGTGCGGTTCGACGCGACGGTGTCGATGCTGGTCGACACGAGGGTGTCGATGCTGGTCGACACGAGGGTGTCGATGCTGGTCGACACCGGATCGGACGCGGGGATCCTGTCGCCCTCGGTCGCGCGCGGCTGGCAGCGCCTCGGACGAGGCGCGACCGAGTTGAGCGGGACGGGCGGCGTGCGCGGCGTCGCGGTCGCGCTGGCTCCGCTGCTGCTGCTCGACGGGCTGCGGATCCGCGAGGTGCCGTTTCCGCTCGGCAACCTGCCGCAGAAGCCGCGGATCGAGCCGCCGGTGGAAGGGCTGATCGGGGGCGACCTGCTGTCGCGCTTCGAGTTGGAGATGGACGTGCCGGACGGGGTAATGCGGCTGTTCGAGGGGGAGGGGCTGTCGCCGCTTTGCCGGGGACTGCCGCCCTGGTCGGGACAGGTCGACACGCTGCCGCTGGTGCGGTCGGGCGACCGGGTGAGCGTCGCGGTGACGCTGGATGGGCGAAGGCTGACCGCGTTGCTCGACAGCGGGGCGCGGTCGCGGATCGTGTCGCGGCGGGCGGCGCTGGCGTCCGGGGTGGACGAGGCGGTGCTGGACGCGGAGCCGGGCGGGATCACGAGCGGGATCGATGGGCGCGGGGTGCTCTACCATTGGCATCGGTTCGCGCGCCTGGCGGTCGGCGGCGACATCGAGCGTGGTCCGGTGCTGACGGTCACGGAGCTGCCGGCGGGCGTGGACATGCTGCTCGGTGCGGACTGGTTCGCCCGGCACCGGGTCTGGATCTCGTACGGTACCGACCAGTTGTTCGTGCAGGCGGCCGGTCAGAGATAGGCGGCGACGGAGAAGAAGATCGAGCGGCCGGCCTGGACCCAGTAGAGGGGCTGGCCTTCGAGGGTGAGGCCGTCATAGCCGGTGAGGCTCTGGTGGTCGAAGAGGTTGGCGACGTTGACGCCGAAGCGGAAATGGCGGTGGTAGGCGGGCAAGACGTAGCCGGCGCTGAGGTCGACCTCGTTCCAGCTCTTGATCGGGACGCTGTCGAAGGCGCCGTTGTTGGGCGTGTCGACGGCATATTGGGGACCGACGACCTTGCCGACGATGTTGCCATAGAGCTCGTCGTTGGCGCGCAAGATGGAGCCCTGGTCGTAGAGGAGGGCGGCGGCGGCGGTGCGGCGCGGCGTCTGGGCGAGGTTGTTGCCGTTGCTGTCGTAGGCGCTGTCGTTGAGCGAGCCGTTGACGTAGAACGCGAAACCGCCGCCGAGTAGGGCGGTGCCCTCGAACTCGACGCCCTTGAAGCTGGCGCCGCCGCCGTTGAAGTAGGTGGTGAAGCCGCCCTGGGTGATGTTGTCGATGTAGTCGATCAGATAGAGATCGGTGCCGACGGAGAGCCACTTTCGATGATAGGTGGTTCCGATCTGATAGCTCCAGGTGGTGGAGGGCTGGACGGTGACCGGGTTGCCGGTGACGCCGATCTGGGGGGCGAGGAAGCCTTCGGCGGCCTGGAAGTAGACGGCCATGCCGCGCAGCGGACGGTAGTTGACGTCGAAGGAAGGGAGCGGCTCGTTGAAGGTGGAGCCGATGTTGGTGGGCGCACCGTTGTAGTTCGCGCCGTCGATGTTGCGGGTGACGGAGCTGTATTTGATGCCGGCGGTGACGGTCAGGTCCGACCGGGGCTTCCAGGCGAATTCGGCGTAGGGCTGGATGGTGATGAAGTCGGAGAAATACTGGTCGGCGAAGGGGGAGGCCGCGTCCGGCGTTGTCGTGTAGAGGGTGGAATTGCGGCTGAGATCCATGTTGTAGCCGTAGGTGGTGAAGCCTTCGCGGTCGCCCCAGATGCCGAAGCGGAGCTGGCCGAAGGAGAAATCCTTCGACATGCGCAGCACGTCGCCCCAGTCCTCGAAGTCGAGATGGTTGAAGAAGCCGGGGACGTCGTTCGTCGCGTCCACGGGAGTGTTGCCGCGCAGGTAGATGATGCCGTTCGTGCTCATGACGTCGGAGCCCGGCTCGCCGATATTGGGGCTGGGGCCGCCGTCGGGGCTGTTGCCGCCCGGGTCGAGGACGCGTTGGTCGCGCTGGATGTATTCGGTCTGATAGGCCTTGTTGTCGATCGTCCAGCCGCCGCCGAGGAACGAGTGCACCTGGAGATACTGGAAGTCGGTGGTGTAGTCGTCGTGATTGTAGTCGGCGAAGAACTGGCCGGTCGGGTCCTGGTTGAAGTTGAAGTTGCGTCCATAGAGCGAGATCGATTGCAGGGTGGCGCCGTAGGGCGTCTTGGTGACGTCGTTGTCGGCGTTGATGGCGTAGGTGATGACGGTGCTGTCGCCGATCGGCTGCTCGATCTTGGCGAACAGGTTGCGCCGCTCGGTGGAGATGCCGGTGTCGGCGCCGTCGGCTTCCTCGCGGGTGAGGTCGATCAGCGCGCGGGTGCCGCCGGTCTGGGCGATGGCGCCGGTGTTGGCTTCGATGCCGAAGAACTTGGTTCCGAACGAGCCGAAGGTGCCGTAGGGCTGGACTTGCGGCGTGTCGAGCGGGTCCTGGGAGGCGAGTTCGGTGTAGCCGCCGAAGGTGGCCTGGCCGATGGCGGACGCCTGGCCGGGGCCGCGGTTGACGGTGATGGAGGAGAAGTCGCGGGAGAGGAAGTAGGCGCCGGGCTGCGGCGCGAGATTGAACGGGAAGCCGGGCACGGGGATGCCGTCCCAGTCGACGGTGAACTCGGTGTATTGGAGGCCGCGGATGGACTGGCCGAAATCCTGCTGCAGGCCGGGGCCGGCGGGGCTGATGTCGGGGGCGCTGGGGGTGAGAAGCAGGACGTCGTTGGAGTCGTCGGGGGGCACGGCGATCTTGGTCAGGGTCTGGGCGCTGATCACCGAGGTGGGCTGGATCGCGCTCAGCGGCTGCTGGTTGGGGGCGAACTGGCTGGCGGTGACAGGTACCGGCGGCAGCGAGGGATTGACGGGACCAGTGGCGGACCCTTCGACGGCGCCGATGTTCTCGGGGGCGGCGGACGGAACGGTCTGCGCGAGAGCCTGGCCGAGGGCGAGAAGCGAGACGGAGCCCGACAGGGGGAGGAGACGCAGACGCATGCGAGTCTCGGACTGTTCCGGGGTGTTCGATAGCTGACGGGAAGCTGACCGACGAATGACGTTATGATGTCAGTCGTCGTCGGCGGCGATGTCGAAGACGACGGGGACTTCGAGACTGAGAGTCTGGCCGGCGAGCTTGCCGGGCGGCGGCATCGAAGCGTCCGTGACGATGGCGACGGCGGCGCGATCCAGGATGGACGATGCGCTCGCGCGGATGACGCGGATGCTGGTGACGACGCGGTCCCGATAGACGAAGCCGACCACGACGGTGCCGTGGGCGCCCATGTCGCGCGCGGCCTCGGGATAGGTGAAGGCGGCCTTGATCGCCTGCCTGATGCGGC
>CAXUBM010000166.1:0-1983 GCA_964249235.1 uncultured Acetobacteraceae bacterium
TCGTCACGCGCTGCGTGCCCACGGCCCCACCCGCCACCATCGCAGCAGCTTCGGCACCGTGCGCCTGCTCGCCCTCGAACCGGCCTGATCGGCGCCCCATTGCGCAACGAGGGCGACGCCGTCGATCTGCCGCTCGACCAGGTGCTGCGCGGCGACTGCGTCGCCATGATGCGCATGCTCCCGTCGTCCTCGATCGACTGCATCTTTGCCGACCCACCCTACAATCTCCAGCTCCGCGGCGAACTCCGCCGTCCCGATGACAGCCTCGTCGACGGCGTCGACGAGGAATGGGACCGCTTCGAGGACTTCGCCACGTACGACCGCTTCACCCGCGCGTGGCTCGCCGAGGCCCACCGCCTCCTCCGCAAGGATGCCACCGTCTGGGTGATCGGTTCCTATCACAACATCTTCCGCATCGGCGCCATCCTCCAGGAGCTCGGCTTCTGGATCCTCAACGACGTCGTTTGGCGCAAATCGAATCCGATGCCCAACTTCCGTGGCCGCCGCTTCACGAACGCCCATGAAACCCTGATCTGGGCCGCTCGCGGCCGCACCTCGCGCTACCGCTTCAACTACCAGGCGATGAAGGCGCTCAACGACGACCTGCAGATGCGCAGCGACTGGCTCCTGCCGCTCTGCACCGGTCCCGAACGCCTGCGCAACGAGCACGGTCTCAAGCTCCACCCGACCCAGAAGCCCGAGGCGCTCCTGCACCGCGTCCTCCTCGCCAGTACCGACGCCGGCGACGTCGTCCTCGATCCTTTCCTCGGCACCGGCACCACGGCGGTCGTCGCCAAGCGCCTGCACCGCAACTGGATCGGCATCGAGCGCCATCCCGCCTATGTCGAGGCCGCGCTCAAGCGCATCGGCGCCGAACGCCGTGCCCCCGCGTCCGGCGTCGCCACCACCACCAGCCGCCGCGACAGCAAGCGCGTCCCGTTCGGCCGCCTCGTCGAAGCCGGTCTCGTCCGCCCCGGCACCACCCTGACCGACAAGCACCGCCGCGTCGCCGCCACCGTCGCCGCCGACGGCAGCCTGGTCGCCGGCACGCTGCGCGGCTCCATCCATCAGATCGGCGCCGCCCTGCAGAACATCCCCTCCTGCAACGGCTGGACCTTCTGGCACGTCGAGAGGGCAGGGGCCCTGACCCCGATCGACTTGCTGCGCGACGGGTTCGTCGCCGACTAACGGTTTGCAGGGTCGAAGTCGGGTTGCGCGCGACGTCCCCGGGCAGCCCAATCAGAGGCTCACCGCGTCTGGCGCCTGCCCTGGCCTCCTCTCATCGTCACGACCTCAGACGCAGACGACCGGCGAGGCGTCGACCGGCGAATTTGCGCAGCGGACGATGACCCGACGCGCCGGGCCCGATGCGCGTCATCGAGCGCCTCGGCCAGACCGTTCCACAGGCCGGCAAGGCGTGACGGGCGTCGCCTCCGCGAACCGGTGCCTGCACGGCTTCAACGGTGATCGCCGCCGTGCGCGAAGCCGCCGTGCCCGAAGCCGCCGTGATAGAAGCCGCCGTGCCCGAAGCCGCCGTGATAGAAGCCGCCGTGAAACCCGTAGAAGCCGCAGCATCCGAAGCCGAAGAATGGATAGCCGAAGAAGAAGGCATCGTAGAAGGCGAACGGGTAGGCCGGGCCATAGGCGCCCCCATAGGCGTAGGCCGGATAGGCAGCGTAGCTCGCGGTGGCGGCGGAGCCGTATGCCGCGCCCGGTCCGCCGGCACCCGCGGGAGGTGCGGGATAGGTGGTCGTCACCGTCTGCCCGGTGACGGGATTGCGTTCGCTGACCCTCAGCCCGCCATCCGGCATCCGGCAAGAGCGTCCGGTCACGGTCCGCACAGCGTTCTGAAAGGTGCCGGTGACACGATAGTCGGTGCAGTTCGGCTGCCCCGGCACCTGTGTCGCCCGGCTGTCGAGCACGTTCGTCACCTGCGTCGCCAATGGCGGTGGCAAGGTCGGCGGTTGCGGCGTCGGCGCCGGC
>CAXUBM010000166.1:1993-5033 GCA_964249235.1 uncultured Acetobacteraceae bacterium
TCACCGCTTAAAGATTGAGCACGCACGAGCCTGCGGGGCCGGCGTTGCGGAGGACGCCACCACCGGCGGCGGCGGCAGCGGCGTCGACGGCGCGCGGTCATCCGCGCATCCCGCGAGCGCGAGGAGGGCGATGCCGGACATGACGGTGAGCAGGCGCATGGCACGCAGATGGGTGCACGCATCGCCTTCGAAAACCAGCGGTTCCGGCGCGCCGGTCGCCGCGCCGGCGCCCCTGAAGCTTCGCGGCGCCCGCATGGCCGGTCAGGCCGGCTCGAGCAAGCGCCAATCGCGCAAGGCGGCGATGGCGTTGGCGATGCCGTCCTCGCCCCGCAGGCTCTCCTGCAATCGCTGCGCGTTCTCATGCATTGGCGGTGCGTCGGCCTGCGCGATCGCCTCGGCCAGCAGGCGCGCGGTCATGCGCGTTTGATCCAGAGGCCGCGGAGCGACTCCGAGCCGGAACAGCCGGTGAGCCCAGAAGAACTGGTCGAACATGAACGGCACCGACACCGAGGGAAGGCCGGCGCGCAGGACGGCCGAGATGGTGCCGATGCCGCCGTGATGAACGGCCAGCCGCGTGCGCGGCAACAGCCAGTCGAACGGCGCCCGCGGCGTCGAGAACACGCCCGCCTGACCTTCGAGACGCGATGCCAGCTCGCCCCAGCCGCCGACCACCACCGCCCGGTGCCCGGACAGCGCGATCGCATCGCCGACGATCGAGGCCAGGCGGTCCTGACCGCGCGCGATCGTGCTGCCGAAGCCGATGACGATGGGTGGCGGTCCTTGCTCGACGAAGTCGCGAAGCGCGTCCGAAGGCGGCTCCTCGCGCTGGTCCAGGATCCAGAACCCGACGGTCGCGATGTGCGGTCCCCAATCGACCGAAGGTGTGACGATGTGCGGACTGAACCCGTTGAGCATCGGCGCCCGGCCCAGCCAGGGCGACGACCACGGACCGAACCGCGACGGCGGTCCGAGGCCGAGCGCCGAGCGTATCCGAACTTGACCCGGCCGCGCGAACTGCCACCAGATGCGACGAAGGGCGCCGTAGAGAAACCGGTTGACGACCGGCGGCATGCGCTGCGGCAGCGACACGTAGGGTGGCGGCATCTCCCGAGCCGGCTCGGTCGGGATCACCGTGCTGCGAACGAACCTGACCTGGTAAGCCTCGGCGAGCACGGACCCGAAATACAGCCCCACCGCGGCGCCGATGATCAGGTCGGCCTGCGACGCCGCGGGCCGAGCCTCCTCGACCCAGGAGCGGGACAATTCGCCGAACCGTCGAAGCGAACGCCAGACGATCACCGCCGCGGACTTGCGGCCGATCCGTTCCCTCTCCTCCTCCATCAGCTGACGGAAATCGGCATTCAACGGCGAGAAGGCCAGGCCCGCGTCCCGGATGAGCCGCTCGAAATTCCCGCTGGTGAGCAGCGTGACGCAATGGCCGTCCGCAGCGAGGCCTTGGCCAAGCGCGACGTGAGGACGCACGTCGCCTTCGGTGCCGGCGACCACGATCAGGATCCTCATCTCACTCTCCAGTTTCGGACGGTCGAGCAACGCCAGCCCGTGATCGCGAACTGTCCCCGACGCCGCCAAACGCGACGGCTTGCGGCGAAAGCTTGGTGACGATCCCGTGCGGGTCAAAGCCCCGGCTGGTCCAGAAAGGGCTGGCTGCGCAGCCGTCGAAGCATTGCACCAGATCGACCACGGCTCGTCTCGGAGTAGACAATATCCGATCACCTGCGATAATTGGCCGCGTGCTGTAACCAGCCAAGGCGTCAACTGACGTGACTGTCTGCCGCCTTAACGTGCGGCGTCGTGCGAAGCAACATCAGGGTGAGGCGATCAGCACGCCGCACCACCAGCCGCTACGGAACTTCTCACGATGGACGATAGCCGGACGAGCTTGATCAAGGACGACCGCCAGACGTCGCCAGACTCCCGCCTCCCCCTCGCCAGCGCCAAGCCGTTCGAGCATGCGTTCGGCGGTCTGCGCTGGATGGCGACGATGCTGCGCGACCCGATCCAGGCCTGCCCGCGCGAACTCTTCCACACCGACGTCATGGTGTCCGGCAGGCCCGGGCGCCGCCGCGTCCTCCTCGCCAACCCCGATCTGATCCAGCGCGCCCTGGTCAGGGACGCCGACGCCTTCGTCGAGACGACGCGCACCCTCGGCCCCCTGCTCGGCCGCGGTCTGCTGACCTCGGCCGGCACCCACTGGCGCTGGCAGCGGCGCCTGATCGCCCCCAGCTTCCGTCCCGACCGCCTCGACGGCTTCGTTCCCGCCATGAGCCGTGCCGCAGAAAGCACCGCCCGCCGCTGGAGCGCGCTGCCCGACGGCGACGTGATCGACGCGGGCGAGGAGATGATGCGCTGCACCTTCGACATCATCGTCGAGACGATGCTGTCGGGCGACAAGGCCCTCGACGTCCTGCAGTTCGAGCGAGCGATCCTGACCTCGCTGCGCGTCGGCAAGTGGCGTGTTCTCTACGGCATGCTCCACGCCCCCGATTGGGCGCCCCATCCGGGGCGGCGCAAGGCGCGGTCGGCGGAACGGTGGCTGCGCGACTGCGCGCGGCGCATCGTCGCCTCGCGCCGGGCCGAACTCGCCGCCGGCGCCGAGCCGCGTAACGACCTGCTCGATCTGCTGCTCGAGGCCGAGGATCCGCAGGGTGATGGCGGACCGATGGCCGACCGCGACATCGTCGACAACATCCTGACCTTCATCTTTGCCGGTCATCAGACGACCGCGAACGCGCTGACCTGGGCGGTCTACGCGCTCTCGCAACATCCCGAACTCGTGGCCAGGCTGCGCGACGAAGCCGACGATGTCGTCCGCGGCGGCACGGTGAGGCACGAGCATGTCGCTCGCCTCGTCACCTTCCGAAACGTCGCCCAGGAAACACTCCGGCTCTTCCCACCCGTGCCGGCGATCTCGCGAAAGACGCGGCGCGAGGTCGCGGTCGGCGATCTCGTGCTGGTTCCCGGCGACGTCGTCATCGTTCCCATCTACGTCGTGCAGCGTCACCGCCAATTGTGGACCGAC
>CAXUBM010000167.1:0-5030 GCA_964249235.1 uncultured Acetobacteraceae bacterium
AGCACATCGAGGTGGCGGGGCAGAACGGAGTCGACGAGTGCGGCGCCGAAGCCGTCGCGTGCGGCGTCGGCGAGGGCGCGGGCGACGGCGTCGGGTCCGGCTTCGACGGTGGCGAGCGGGACCAGGGTGACGGGCGAGGCGCTCTGGCGGGCGAGGACACGGACCAGGTTGGGATCGTGCATCGGGTTGAGGGGGTGGTCCTTGAGCGGGCTGTCGGAGAGGAGAACGTCGCCGACGAAGAGATGGCCGCGATAGAGGGACCGTCCGGTCTCGATGAAGCTCGGATTGACGGCGGCGACCGGCGCGCCGGTGGCTAGGCGGAGCGCGTCGAGAACGGGACCGATGTTGCCGCGGTCGGTGGAGTCGAAAGTCGAGCAGATCTTGAACAGGATATGGGCGGCGCCGCGGGCGCGCAGGAAGTCGAGCGCGGCGAGCGAAAGGGAGACGGCGCGGGCGGGCGCCGCCGAGCGGCTCTTCAGCGCCACGACGACGGCGTCGGCGCCGTCGATGGCGAGATCGTTGGGAATGCCGACGGTCTGCACCGTGCGCAGGCCGGCGTTGGAGAGGACGCCGGCGAGGTCGGAGGCGCCGGTGTAGTCGTCCGCGATGACGCCGAGCCGCACCCTCACATCCCCTTGTTGCCGGAGAGCAGCTCGAACCAGCGCAGGCCTTCGACGGTGCCATTGCGGGGGCGATACTCGCAACCGACGAAGCCGCGATAGTCGAGGCGGTCGAGCTCGGCGAAGAGGTGGCCGTAATCGAGCTCGCCGCCGTCGGGCTCGTGGCGGTCGGGGACGCTGGCGACCTGGACGTGGCCGATGATGGGCATCATCCGGGTCAACCCCACGGAGACGTCACCGTGCATGATCTGCCGGTGGTAGATGTCGAACTGGAGCCTGAGGTTGGGCAGGCCGACCTCGGTGATCAGGGACGCGGCGGTCTCGAAGTCGTTCAGGAAGTAGCCGGGCATGTCGCGCTTGTTGATCGGCTCGAGAACGAGGTCGAGGCCGCGTTCGGCGAGGCGTTCGGCGCAGTGGGTGACCGCGCGGCGGTAGGATCGGCGGGCGGTGTCGTCGCCGGCGGGGGCGAGGCCGGCCATCAGGTGCAGGCGGCCGGCGCCGGTGGCGGCGGCGTAGTCGAGCGCGCGGGCGAGGCCCTGGTCGAGCTCGTCGAAGCGGTCGGGCAGGGCGGCGAGGCCACGCTCGCCGACGGCCCAGTCGCCGGGAGGCATGTTGAACAGGGCGACGACCAACCGGCTGCGGCGGACGCGTTCGGCGACCGCCTCGGGGCTCGCCTCGTAAGGAAAGAGGAACTCGACCGCCTCGAAGCCCGCGTCCGCGGCCGCGGCGAAGCGGTCGAGAAAGGGATGTTCGGTGAACATCATGGTCAGGTTGGCGGCAAACTTTGGCATCGTCGGGCTCAGGCCTTCGTGGGCAGATCCAGTCCGGCGATTTGAGCATAGAGGCGGGCGACGGACGAATCGTCGTCGCGTCCCATCCCGGCTGCCGCCGTGGCAAGGAACATCTGCAGGGCGGCGCCGGCAACGGGGACGGGAAAGCGGGCCTCGCGGGCCATGTCGAGGACGATGCCGAGATCCTTGGTGAAGATATCGGTGGCGCTGAGCGGGGTGTAGTCGCCCTCGAGCACGTGCGGGATGCGGTTCTCGAAGGCCCACGACGTGCCGGCGGACTTGGTGATGACCTCGTAGACGCGCGGCAGGTCGAGACCGTGCCTCAGCGCGAAGGTGATCGCCTCGCAGGCGGCGGCGATGTGCACGCCGACGAGGAGCTGGTTGACCATCTTGAAGGCGGCACCCTGGCCGGGTTCCGTGCCGAGTTCGTAGACGTGCTCGGCCAGCGCATCGAGTGCCGGACGGGCGGCAGCAAAGGCCGCCGGACTGCCGGAGGCAAGCATGGTCAGGCGGCCCTCGGCGGCCCGCGCGGCGTAGCCGGACACGGGGAAGCCGGCGCGCAGCAGCGAACACGCCATGCCCAGGCCCATGGCGCCGAGGCCGACGACCGCGACGCGGCGGGAAGGGTCGAGGTCGGTCACTGGGATCTCCCGATGAAGGCCAGAATTCATGCGGTTCTGGGCCGCTCCGCCCAGCGCGTCCAGGGCGGAGCCCTGGCCTTGGCGCGGAGGACGTGATCGCCGTGATCAGCGGGCGGAGCAAGTCAGGCAAGGGCTCTGCCCTTGACCCGCTGGGGGCTTGCCCCCAGACCCCGTTCATGAGTAGCGGGGGCTCGCCTTTCCTGGGGTTCAAGGGGCGTGCCTCTCTTGGAGGCTGAAATTGGGCGCCGACGGGGGGATCGACACTGCCGCGCACATCATCCAGACGGCGCTGACGCCGGTCTTCCTGCTGTCGGGCATCGGCACTCTGCTCGGCGTCTACAACACGAGGCTGGCCCGGGTGGCGGACCAGCTCGAGCGCGCGACCGACCTGCTCGAGAAGAGCGAGGAGGACCAGGAGCAGCGCCGGCTGGAGCGGCACCGGGTGCGCTACGCGCGCCGCGCGGTGGTGCTGGACGCCTCGGTCATGTTTGGGGCAGTGGGCGGGGCGGCGACCTGCGGGTCGGTGTTCTTTCTCTTCTATGGAAGCCTGAAGGGAGCGGAGATCGCCGGGCGGTTGCTTGGGCTGTTCGGGCTGGCGCTCGGCTGCACGATCGCGTCGCTGGTGGCGTTCCTGGTGGACAGTCTGCTGGCGTGGCACGGACTGCGTCGTGAGGGACCGCTGCCAAAAGCGGTGAGGTGACGAGCCACGCCTCTCCACCGCCGCTCATGGCGGAGATTGCTGGAACTGCCTCACGTCATCGCTCGGTTCGCCGCGGTCGCCCTTCCCGGCGCCGGCCGATGCGCACCGCCAGGCGTCCGGTCCGGGTAAGCTGCCCCGTACCTCCGACGTGACCGCGCCGCACCGGCAGGAGCCTCGATCTGTGCATAGCCCTCGCCTCAGGCCGCGATGACGCGCTGGGTTTGCTCGCCGAGTCCGTCGATCCCAAGCCGCATGGTCTGCCCCGGCCTGAGAAACACCGGCGGCTTCTTGCCCATCCCGACGCCCGGCGGCGTTCCGGTCGAGATGATGTCGCCCGCCTGCAGGCTCATGAAGCGGCTCAGATAGGAGACGAGCGTGCGCACGCCGAAGATCATGGTCGACGTGCTGCCGTCCTGCATGCGCTCGCCGTCGACCTCGAGCCACAGACGCAGGTTCTGCGGGTCGGCGACCTCGTCGGCGGTGACCAGCCAGGGGCCGATCGGGCCGAACGTGTCGTGACCCTTGCCCTTGTCCCAGGTGCCGCCGCGTTCGAGCTGATACTCGCGCTCGGAGACGTCGTTGACGACGCAGTATCCGGCGACGTGGCTGAGCGCGTCGCCTTCCTCGATGTAGCGGCCGGGGCGGCCGATGACGACGCCGAGTTCGACCTCCCAGTCGGTCTTGGCCGAGCCGCGCGGGATTTCGACGTCGTCGTTGGGGCCGACGATGGCGGAGTTCCATTTGGCGAACAGGATCGGCTCGGCGGGGATCTTGGCGCCCGTCTCGGCGGCGTGGTCGGCGTAGTTGAGGCCGATGCAGATGAACTTCCCGGGGCTGCCGACGCAGGGACCGATGCGCGGCGTGCCTTCCACGAGCGGCAGCGTGTCGGGCGCGATCCCCGCCAGGCGATCGGGCAGGATGCCGAGGGTGGCGGGCGAGATGTCGTCGACGGTGCCCGACAGGTCGCGCAGGCGGCCCATCCCGTCGAGCACGCCCGGGCGCTCGCGTCCCCGGTCTCCATAGCGCAACAGCTTCATGTTTCGACCTCCGGCGGACGGCTTGGATTAGAGACGCGGCCGCGGCGGCGCAAGCACGCAGGCTCCCGTCCAAGTGACCGCGAGGCGGCGGAAATCGCCGACCCCGGCCGCCGTTGAAGGCGGCAGGCGCATCGAGCACGGAGACCGGATCATGGCGGGCACATTGGACGGACGGACGATCGCGATCCTGGCGACCGACGGTGTCGAGGAGGTCGAGCTGACCAAGCCGGCCGAGGCGCTCCGAGAGGCGGGTGCGAGCGTGGTCGTGGTGTCGCCCAAGACGGACAAGATCCAGGCGATGAACAACGACGTCGAGATGGCGTCGACCATCCCGGTGGACCTCGAGCTGGCGAACGCGTCGTCGAGCGCGTTCGACGGGCTGGTGCTGCCGGGTGGGACGACCAACCCGGACAAGCTGCGCACGGACGAGCGCGCGGTGCGGTTCGTCCGGCAGTTCGTCGAGGCGGGCAAGCCGATCGCGGCGATCTGCCATGCACCGTGGACGCTGATCGAGGCCGGGGCGGTGAAGGGCAAGACCCTCACCTCCTGGCCGTCGCTGCGGACCGACCTGCAAAACGCGGGGGCGACGTGGATCGACGAGACGGTGGTGCATGACGGCAAGCTGGTGACGTCGCGCAATCCGAAGGATCTGCCGGCATTCTGCGAGAAGATCGTCGAGCTGTTCGCGCCCTGAGGCTCGGGAGGCGGCCGACCGACGCATCAGCGTGGGTTGGCCGCACGGCTGCGCAGGTGCAGCCAGGGGTGGCGCTGCTCGAAGAAGTCGACCAGCGCGTTCTTGTTCGCCGGCGTCTCGGTCAACGTGTTGGTCATCGATCCGGCGTGGACGCGGTAGTCGGCCAGGACAGCTTGATGCCAGACGCCGAACTGGCCAAGCTCGGCGAGCCGGCAGAACAGGCCGTAATCCTCCCAGCCGCGGGCGCCGTGGCGATCGTAGAAGCCGCCCGCCGCCGCCCAGGCCCATTTGGCAATCAGTGCCATGGCGTCGATGTAGTTGCCCGGGATCAGGCGGACCGGGTCGTAGGCGGCGGCACTGATCGGCGGACTGGCGTCGCCGAAACGCTCCAGGGCGGGATAGGCGAAGGCGGCACCCGCCCGGCGGGCCTCGTCGAGCAGGGCGGCGCAGCAGGCGGGACGCAGGCGGTTGTCGGCGTCGAGCGACATCACCCAAGTCGTCTCGGCGGCGGCGAACGCGGCATTGCGGGCGGGGCCGAGACCCGCGT
>CAXUBM010000168.1:0-3061 GCA_964249235.1 uncultured Acetobacteraceae bacterium
GGCGGTTCCTGGGCGGGGGGGTCGTCGGGGTGCGACCAGTCGATCTTCTTTTCGGAGCCGTCGGGGGCGGTGAGATCGGGCGAGGGGCTTGGCGTGGTGGCACATTACGCCGTCGTCGCTGGCGGACGCGATGTCTTCCTCTTGGGAGGGGGCAGCGAGGTCGCAGGTTGGCGTAAAGAGGAGGCGGCGCAGATTGGGGCCATTCGCGGAAGCGACGTGGCGCATGATGGCGCGGACGAGTGGCGGGAGCGAGTCGTTGCTCGGGCGGGTTGGGCGCGCGGCGGCGTGGTCGGGGCTGTTCGGGCATGCTTTGGGTATGTGCCTGAGTGCTGAAGAGAGGGGAGGCGGACCCGGCGGAGCCGCGCCGTCGCTTATGAGGCTAATGGCCGGGAGCGGCTGTTCCGCTTCGGAGCGGGCTTACAGCGCAAGCAGACTCCCATCAAGCAGATGGGCCCCGATGATTTAGACGAGCTCCTCCGCGGTCAAAACGGAGGTTCGCAGAGGCCTGGAGTGGGTCGCGACCTTCCGTATCGGTCGGAGCGGAAGGTCAGCGTCCGAGTTCCTGGTGCGGAGTGCAGACGCACGCGCCACCTCCTCAATGAACAGGCCACCGCGAAGCGCCCTGTCCTATGGCGTCGCCCTGCCGTCTCCGTGGGGGCTCTTCACATCCCAGCGTGATGCCGCGCCGAACCATTCGTCGAGCAGGGTCGTGAAGCGGCGCACTTTCGCGCCGACCAGCCGGGCCGATGGATGGACGGCGTGGATGCCAAGGCTTTCGGTGGTATAACCGCTGAGCACCTGTTTCAGGGCACCCCGAGCCACATGCTGGCCGAGTATGAAAGCCGGCCCGTAGACCACACCGGCCCCGGCCAGTGCCGCTCCCAGCAGCACCTCCACGTTGTCGGCCAGCAGATGGACGGGGCCGTTCACGATGTGCGTGCCGCCGCCCGGATCGATGAAGCTCCAGTCACCGGCGGACGTCGCGCGGCTGAATGCCAGGCGAGGCAGCGTGCGTAGAGCAGATGGCGATTCCGGGCGTCCATGCGCATCGAGAAAGCCGGGTGCCGCACAGGCGATCATGGTGCTGTGGGCAAAACGGCGCGCGATGAGGTTGGAATCGGAAAGCGTGCCGATGCGGATCGCCAGGTCGAAGCCGCCCGCGACCAGATCGACAAATCGGTCCTCAAGGCTCATCTCGATTTTCACGGCTGGATAACGGCGCAGAAATTCCGCGATCGGGGGTCCCAGATGCAGGGCGCCGAACGAGGTCGGCGCGGTGATCCGCAGTACGCCACGCGGTTCGTCCTGCTGTTCGCGTGCCGCGCGATCAGCCTCTTCCAGCGTTTCGAGAATCGCGCGGCTGCGCCGGTGGTAGTCCTGCCCGACTCCGGTCAGGTGGAGGCTTCGCGTCGTGCGGTGCAGCAGTCGAGCCCCGAGCGACGCCTCGATCGCGGCGACATGTTTGCCCGCCATCGCCGGCGTCATGCCAAGACGGCGTGCCGCGCCGGCGAGACTGCCCTCGTCGACAGCGGCAACAAAGACCTGCAGTCCAGTAAACCGATCCATCCTGTTCGATCGCTCTGTTATCGAGTGCCCAGCTAAATCGATCGATTATCATAAGATCGAAAGCCTCATACCTCCAAGGCAGAACAAACGGAGGGCGAGAGCCATGAGGATCTTCGCAAATGGACTGACTCTGAGCGTCGAGGACAGCGGCAGCGGTGATGTGCCGCTGGTGTTCCTGCACTTCTGGGGTGGCACCGCCCGAACCTGGGCGCCAGTGAGCGCGGCACTGCCCGCTTGCTTCCGCACGGTCGCCCTGGATGCGCGCGGCTGGGGCCATTCCGACCGCCCCGACTGCGGCTACGAGGTCGCGACGATGGCCGACGACGTCGAAGCCGTCATAGCCGCGCTCCAACTCGATCGTTTCGTACTGGTCGGCCATTCGATGGGCGGCAAGGTCGCGCAACTGCTGGCCTCGCGATGCCCGCCCGGCCTCGCCGGGCTGGTGCTGGTCGCCCCGTCACCGGCACAAGGTAAAGCCCTCGCGCCGCAGGAGCGCGAGGCCATGATCGGCGCCTATGCGAGCACGGAAGCGATCGGCTGGACGATCGACAACGTGTTGACTGGATCGACCCTGTCCTCGCCGCTCCGCGACCAGCTCATCGCCGACAGCCTCGGCGGTGCGGATGCGGCGAAAGCGGCGTGGCCTGCAGGGGCGATTGCGGAGGATGTCAGTGCCGACCTCGCCCGGATCGCGGTGCCCGTGCTGGTCATCGCCGGCGAGGCCGACAAGGTCGACAACGCGGAGATGATCCGGGACGTCGTTCTGCCTTGCCTGCCCAATGCGGCGATGACGGTCATACCCGGCGTCGGCCACCTGTTGCCACTGGAAGCGCCGGACGCGCTTGCCGCCAAGATCGCTGATTTCACCCGCTGTGCGATCGCTCCGCCGCGCCGCGCGACTCCTCGGCCGGCCGACATTCCGGCCGCCTTCGACACCGCGCTCAACCGCGGCGATCTCGAGGCTGTGATCGCGCTCTTCCACCCTGAAGCGACGATGCGCATGACGGATGGTACTGTTGTGAGCGCACAGGATGGTGCGTTGCGCGAGGCGCTCGGTGGCCTGATCGCGGCGCGGCCGGTCCTGCGAAATAGCGTCCGCCAAGTGCTCATCAGCGACGAGATCGCGTTGCTCCTCCTGGATTGGGAGATCAGCCTGCCCACGCCAGACGGCAAGCGGATGATTCAGGGCGGCATTGCGACCCAGGTCGCCATGCGCCAGGCAAACGGCAACTGGCTGTTGCGTATCTCCAACCCGCTGGGAACAGCAGACTGATCCCGGCTGTCGCGGCAATCTTGCGGCAAAGCCGCCTCTGGCGAGAGGTGAACTTTCTGTCTCATGTCTGCGGGTCCGGGAGCGCGGCCCCCGGCGGGGGGTGATGCTGGTGATCTCCAGTCCGTCGGGCGCGGGCAAGACCTCGCTGTCCCGCCGGCTGGTGGCCGACCATCCCGCCCTCGGGCTGTCGATCTCCTGCACCACGCGCGCGCCGCGGATCGG
>CAXUBM010000168.1:3071-5025 GCA_964249235.1 uncultured Acetobacteraceae bacterium
GCCGGGGGCGCGCGGTCATTTTTTTGCCCCTTGGCGGCGGGGCCGGGCCCGCGCCCCGGGGGGGGGGGTGGGGCGGCCCCCCGCCCCTACGCGGGGGTGAGGAAGGATTTGAGCTCGGACGCGTCGAGCGTTTCCCGCTCGAGCAGGGCGGCGGCGGCGCGGTCGAGGGCGGGGCGGCGGTCGCCGAGACGTTCAAGGGCGCGATCCAGCGCGTGGCGGACGGCGCTGCGGACCAGCTCGTCGATGGCCTGGGCGGTGGCTTCGCTGGATTCACGACCGGCTGGTTCGGGCATGTTGTCCTGGCCGAGGAAGCCGCCGCGGTCGCGGTCGAAGGCGGCGGGGCCGAAGCTGTCGATCATGCCGAAGCGGGCGACCATCGCGCGGGCCATGTCGGTGGCGCGGCGGAGGTCGTCGGCGGCACCGGTGGTCACGGTGTCGAAGATCAGCATTTCGGCGGCGCGGCCGCCGAGCAGGACGGCCATGCGGTCCTCGAGCTCCGATCGCGACATCAGGTAGCGGTCCTCGGTGGGGCGCTGGATGGTGTAGCCGAGCGCGCCGACGCCGCGGGGGATGATGGAGACCTTGTGGACGGGGTCGGTGTCGGGCAGCGAGAGGGCGACGAAGGCGTGGCCGAGTTCGTGGTAGGCGACGAGGCGGCGCTCCTTGGGCTGCAGGACGCGGGAGCGGCGGGTAAGGCCGGCGATGCTGCGCTCGATGGCCTCGTTGACGTCGGCCATGGAGATGGCGTCGGCGCGGCGGCGGGTGGCGAGAAGGGCCGCTTCGTTGACGAGGTTGGCGAGGTCGGCGCCGGTCATGCCGGGGGTCATCTCGGCGATCGCATCGGCGTCGATGCCGGGAGCGAGGGTGACCTTCTTGAGGTGCAGGGCAAGGATCTCGCGCCGGGCGGGGCGGTCGGGACGGTCGACGAGGATCTGGCGGTCGAAACGGCCGGCGCGCAGCAGGGCGGGGTCGAGCACCTCGGGACGGTTGGTCGCGCCGAGGAGGACGATGCCGATCTTGGGGTCGAAGCCGTCGAGCTCGGCGAGAAGCTGGTTGAGGGTCTGCTCCTTCTCGTCATGGCCGCCCATACCGGCGAAGCTCGTGCGGGCGCGGCCGAGGCTATCGAGCTCGTCGATGAAGACGATGGCGGGGGCCTTGGCGGCCGCCTGCTGGAAGAGGTCGCGGACGCGGGCGGCGCCGACGCCGACGAACATCTCGACAAATTCGGAACCGGAAATGGAGAAGAAGGGAACGTGGGCTTCGCCGGCCACCGCGCGGGCGAGCAGCGTCTTGCCGGTGCCGGGCGGACCGACGAGGAGGATGCCCTTGGGGACGTGGGCGCCGAGCCGGCCGTAGGTGTTGGGTTCGCGCAGGAATTGGACGATCTCGGCCAATTCCTCCTTGGGCTCGGCGGCGCCGGCGACGTCGGCGAAGGTGGTCTTGAGGTCGGTTTCGACGAAGATCTTGGCGCGCGACTTGCCGATCGACATCAGGCCGCCGCCGCCGCCGAAGCGCTCGGCATAGCGGCGGAAGGCGAAGATCCAGAAGACGGCGATCAGGCCGAAGGGAATGAGCCAGGAGAGGATGTCGGCCCAGAAATGGTTGGGGACGACGGCGGAATATTGGACGCCGGCCTTTTGGAACTGCCCGGCAAGGTTGGCGGGAACGGCGGTGGTGGAGAGGATGCGGCGGCCGTCGGCGGGCTTGCTCTTGAGTTCGGCGAGGATGTGCTGGTCCTCGACCTGGACGGACTTGATCTTGCCGGCGTCGAGGTCGGAGACGAACTGGCTGTAGGGGACATCCCGGATGGTCTGCTGGCCGACCCACCAGTTCTCGAAGGTGAGCAGGACGAAGAAGGCGACGACCCAGTAGAAGAAATGGGCGCGGATTTCGGGCGGGCTGGGCTTCTTGCCAACGGGGCGGCGCAGGCCGCGCTGGTGGGGGTGGCCGGTGA
>CAXUBM010000169.1:0-5018 GCA_964249235.1 uncultured Acetobacteraceae bacterium
ACGGTCTGATCCCGACCGGTTGGTATCCGCAGGCGGTCAGTGTCGAGGGCGGCTGGATGTACGTCTCGAACAGCCGCAGCGATCCGGGGCCGAACCCCGGGCATTGCACGAGCCAGGCCAAGCGCGACGCGGGAGCGGCGTATGTGGGGACCTGCCGGCCCAATCAGTATGTGCTGCAGCGCGAAGGTTCGAGCCTGCAGGCGTTCCCGATCCCGGGCAAGGGCGTGCTGAGGACGCTCAGCGCCGACGTGGAGCGAAACGACGCGCTGACGGCGCGGGCGTCGGCGTCGGACGCGGCGATGATGGCGGCGCTGCATCGGCGGATCCGGCACGTGATCTACATCATCAAGGAGAACCGGACCTACGATCAGATCCTGGGGGACCTGGGGAAGGGAAATGGCGATCCGTCGATCGTCGAATTCGGGCGGGCGATCACGCCGAACCTGCATGCGCTGGCGGCGCGGTTCGTCGATCTGGACGCGTTCGAGGACAGCAGCGAAGTCTCCGGCAACGGATGGCAGTGGGACCTCCAGGGCCGGGAGACGGACTTCAACGTCAAGACGGTGCCGCTCGAGTACTCGCGGCGCAGGACGAACGCGCCCTACGACTCCGAAGGGGAGGTCAGGAACGTCGATGTCGGGCTGGGGTCGCTGGCGGAGCGGATGCGCGCGGACCCGAGCTATCCCAACGATCCCAACCTGCTGCCGGGGACGAACAGCGACGACGTGGCCGACGGGCCCGACGATGACGGGCCGGAAGAAACGACGCAGACGGGACTGATTTGGGACGCCGCGTTGAAGGCGGGGCTGACGGTGCGCAACTACGGCGTCGAGGTGACCAACGTCGGCGACGTCGGCGATCCGGCGCCCTTCGAGCATCATGATCCGCAGGCGGTCTGTCATACGCCCGCCTTGCGAAGCGACACGGACGTCTACTTCCGGGGCTTCGACCAGAGACAGCCGGATGTCGTCCGCTACCTCGAATGGCATCGGGAGTTCGAGGGATTCGAGAAGAACGGGCGGCTGCCGGCGTTCGAGCTGGTGCGGCTGAGCCACGATCATATGGGCTCGTTCGGCACCGCGGTCGCGGGCGTGAACACGCCCGAACTGCAGCAGGCCGACAACGACTATGCGGTCGGCGCGCTCGTGCAGGACGTGGCACGAAGCCGGTATGAGAAGGACACGCTGATCTTCATCATCGAAGACGACGCGCAGGACGGTCCCGATCACGTCGACGCGCATCGCTCGACCGCCTACGTCGTCGGGCCATATGTGCGGCAGGGCGCGGTCGTCTCCACCCCGTACAACACCGTCAGCATGGTCAGAACGATCGAGGACGTGCTCGGTCTCGAGCATCTGAGCCTGTTCGACGCGCACCAGCCGCCGATGACGTCGGTGTTCGATCTGTCGAAGACCGGTTGGGATTTCTCCGCCGCGCCGTCGCCGTATCTGCGCGCGACGACATTGCCCTTGCCGACGCGGCGTGCGGGGGACTACCCGTCCAGCACGCACGCGGGCTCGTGGTGGGCGGAGAAGACGGCGGACGATGATTTCTCGCGCGAGGACCGCGTGCCGGCGGTGGAGTTCAACCGGCTCGTCTGGAGCGGGTTGAAGCGTGACGAGGCCTACCCGTGGCGGAGAAGCGGTCTCGATCTGTCGCCGCGTTAGCGGGACCGTGCTGGTGTCGATTCTGGCCTGCTGCGCGGGTCCCCGGCCGGTCGCGGCGGTGCGTGAGGTGCATCAAGCGCACTTCGTTCATCACCACCGCACGTTTTCGCGGTCGAGCTTCGCGGAACGGACGCGCGCGCGGTGCCGTCAAGGCGATCACGGGGCCTGCAGGATGCTGGCGGCGATGCAGCACTGATCGGCGAGTCGGAGGGCGAGGCTCCGCCTCGCGCTCCGCCGGGGCCGGCGGCCCCGGACCCGCCCGGGATTAGGGACGCGACATCAGGGCTTTCATGTGGGTGATGACCTCCGCGAGGCCTTGGGAGATGGCTTCGCCGATCAGGAAATGGCCGATGTTGAGTTCGCGGATCTGGTCGATGGCGACGATGGGGGGGACGTTGCGGAAGGTCAGGCCGTGGCCGGCATGGACCTCGAGGCCGAGCGCGGCGGCGTGCGCGGCGGCGGTGCGCAGGCGGCCGAGTTCTCCGGGGCGGGATTCGGCGTAGGCGCCGGTGTGGAGTTCGACGACGGGGGCGCCGAGGCCGGCCGCGGCTTGGAGCTGCGCGGAGGCCGGGCCGACGAACAGGCTGACGCGGAGGCCGGCCGGGCGGAGGGCGGCTATCCTGGGGCCAAGCGACGCCGCAAGGCCCGCGGCGTCGAGGCCGCCCTCGGTGGTGACTTCGGCGCGGCGTTCGGGGACGAGGCACGTGGCGTGGGGTTTGAGCGCGCAGGCGATGCGCACCATCTCGTCGGTGGCGGCCATCTCGAGGTTGAGCGGGATGCGCAAGGCGGCGCGGGCGCGTTCGACGTCGGCGTCGCGGATGTGACGGCGATCCTCGCGCAGATGCATGGTGATGCCGTCGGCGCCGGCGCGTTCGGCGAGGAGGGCGGCGTCGACGGGATCGGGATGGATCCCGCCGCGGGCGTTGCGGACGGTGGCGACGTGGTCGACGTTCACGCCCAGGCGGAGCTGGTTCATCGCGCATGTCCGCAACGGTGGCGGGCGAGGTCCTCGGCCAGGGCCAGCGCGGCCAGGAGGCTGTCGGGGCGGGCGAGGTCGCGGCCGGCGATGTCGAAGGCGGTGCCGTGGTCGGGCGAGGTGCGGACGATCGGCAGGCCGAGGGTGACGTTGACGCCGCCGTCGACATCGAGCGTCTTGAGCGGGATCAAGGCCTGGTCGTGGTACATGCAGATCGCGGCGTCGTAGCCGGCGCGGGCACGCTCGGTGAACATGGTGTCGGGCGGATAGGGACCGCGCGCGTCGATGCCGGCACGGAGCAGCGCGTCGATGGCGGGGCGGATGACCGTCCGCTCTTCGTCGCCCATGCTGCCGTCCTCGCCGGCGTGGGGGTTGAGGCCGGCGATCGCCAGCCGGGGGGCGAGGATGCCGAAATCGGTTTGCAGGGCTCGGTGCGTGGTGGTGGCGACGCGGAGGATGACATCGGTGGTGAGCGCCGCGAGCGCGTGGCGAAGCGGGAGATGGATGGTGACGGGGACGACGCGAAGCGCCGGCGCGGCGAGCATCATGACTTCGGAACCGGTCCGGCCGCAAAGCGCGGCGAGGAACTCGGTGTGGCCCGGGTGGCGGAAGCCGGCGCGCTGCAGGACGATCTTGCTGACCGGGTTGGTGACGACCGCGTCGACGTCGCCCGCGAGGGCGGCGCGGGCGGCGCGGGCGATGCTTTCGATCACGGCCGGGGCGTTGGTGCCGTCAGGCTCGCCGGGGCGTGCCGGGCAGCCGAGCGGCACGTCGATCACCGGAACCGCTTCGGCGAAGATCGCCGCGGCCTGCCTCGGATGGTCGATCACGGTGGTCGGAACGCCGATCGCCGTGAGAAAGTCAGGATCACCGAAGAAGACGAACGCCGTTCGTCGCGCCCGCCAAGCCAGCGCCGTGATCTCCCCGCCGATCCCGGCGGGATCTCCCATGGTGAGCGCGATCATGCGGGTCCGGGGCCGCCGGCCCCGGCGGGGCGCGGGGCAGCGCCCCGCCGCTGACTAGATGTGCAGCGCGCGCCCATCGACGGCGAGCGCCGCCTCCTTGACCGCCTCGCTGAGTGTCGGATGCGCATGGCAGGTGCGCGCGACGTCCTCGGCGCTGGCGCCGAACTCCATGGCGGTGGCGAGTTCGGCAATCAGCGTGCCCGCATCGGGACCGATGATGTGGGCGCCGAGGATCCGGTCGGTGCGCGCATCGGCGAGGATTTTGACGAAGCCGTCGGTGGAGCCCATGGCGCGGGCGCGGCCGTTGGCGGTGAAAGGAAACTTGCCGACGCTGTACTGGACGTTGGCGGCGCGGAGATCTTCCTCGGTGCGGCCGATGGAGGCGACTTCGGGCCAGGTGTAGACGACGCCGGGGATGACGCCGTAGTTCACGTGGCCGGCGCGGCCGGCGAGGAACTCCGCGCAGGCCACACCTTCCTCCTCGGCCTTGTGGGCGAGCATGGGGCCGGCGACGATGTCGCCGATGGCGTAGAGGCCGTCGACGTTGGTGCGGTAGTGATCGTCGATGACGACGCGGCCGCGGTCGTCGAGCGCGAGGCCGAGTTTTTCGACGTCGACGCCGTCGAGGCGGGGACGGCGGCCGATGGCGACGAGGACAATGTCGGCCTCGATCGTGGAGGCTTCGCCGCCGGCGGCGGGTTCGACGTGGACGGCGAGCTTGTCGCCCCGCTCGTCGACGCCGGTGACCTTGGTGCCGAGATGGAACTTGACGCCCTGCTTGCCGAGGACGCGCTGGAAGGTCTTGCCGATCTCGCCGTCCATGCCGGGGACCAGACGGTCGAGATACTCGACCACGGTGACCTCGGCGCCGAGGCGGCGCCAGACGGTGCCGAGTTCGAGACCGATATAGCCGCCGCCGATGACGACGAGGTGGTCGGGGACGCGGTCGAGCTCGAGGGCGCCGGTGGAGGTGACGACGCGCTTCTCGTCGACGGGAACGCCGGGCAGCGGCACGCTTTCGCTGCCGGTGGCGAGGATGATGTGCCTGGCGGTGTGGGTCTTGCCGTCCACCGTGACCTGGCCGGGCCGGTCGACGTGGCCGTCTCCCTTCAGCCAGGTGACGGCGTTCTTCTTGAACAGGAATTCGACGCCCTTGACGTTGGCGTTGACGACTTCGGTCTTGCGCTTGAGCATCTGCGCGAGGTCGAGGGAGACCTCGCCCACGTTGATGCCGTGGTCGGCGAAGTGGCTGCGGACCTCCTCGAAATTCTCGGAGGATTGCAGCAGGGCCTTCGACGGGATGCAGCCGACGTTGAGGCAGGTGCCGCCCAGGGTGGCGCGGCGTTCGACGCAGGCGACCCGCAGGCCGAGCTGGGCGGCGCGGATGGCGGTGACGTAGCCGCCGGGGCC
>CAXUBM010000170.1:0-4925 GCA_964249235.1 uncultured Acetobacteraceae bacterium
GAACAGCTGCAGGAACAGGTCGAAACCCTTGCGCAGATCGGCATAGCCGGTGCCGAGCACGAGGATCGCATCGTCGGCGACACCGAACCGGCCGCGCGCGGCCGCTCGCCCCGCGACCGAGAAGCGCTGCGGGCTGTAGGTGCCTTGCGGCAGAATGGTGGCGCGCGCCGGATCGAGACCAGCCGCCCGGGCGAGCCCGTCGGCCACTTCGCGGGCGGCGACCACCACCGCGTCGGCGGCGGCCAGTGCGGTCGCCGCAAGGCCGGTCAGCCCTTTTTCGCGCAGCAGGAGCGGCATCTCGTGGGCGAGCAGCAAGCAGCGCACGCCGCGCGCGCGCAACGGCTGGACGGCCACGGATGCGGCCAGGGAGTTGACGATCGCGTGGCGGACGCCCTCTCGCCAGGCATGGCGGACGTAGCCCTCGAGGTCCAATCCGCCATCCCGCAGCACCGTCGTCGGCCCGAGGGCAGCGAACGCCGCCTCCAGCGGGCCCGGGCCGAGCAGCAGGATGTCTACCGCCGCGCCGTGCGTGCGCACCAGGCGGGTCGCCAGGTGCAGCAGCAGGAGCTGGGCGCCGTGGCGAAGCCCGTCATGGCCGACGAGCAGGATCCGCTCCACGGCTGCGGCTCCGGTGATGGCGCGCCCGGTGGCGTTGAGATAGGCGGCGCCGAAATGCAGGTCGGGCTCGAGATAGGCGCCTTCGGCCCACTCGTTCCAGGCGTTGATGCAGACGATCGGCTCGCCGAAGAACGGGTGGTCGGAGGCGCGCAGCACCAGACCCTCGAGCCACTCCTCGTAGAGGGCCGGCGTCGATCCGTGCAGAACCAGGCCGCCGCCCTGTCGGCGGGCGTCGTTGTCCCATGAGGGTGCTGCGGTCTTGATCAGCGGAAAGGCGGGTGCGGCCGCGTCGAGCGAGGCTCGAACCGCGTCCCGGTAATCGAAGACGTGGGCGTGGAACTCGTGATCGAGAATGTCGAGTGACGGGTTCAGGACGGGCAGCCCCTCGCAGATCTTGTGCGGCGGAAACTCGACGGCGCCGTCGAAACCGAATGGTCGCGGATCGAGCTCGCCGAAGCTCTGCGACATCACCAGGATCGGGTCCTCAGGGGCGAAGGCATGGCGCCAGCGGGCGACCGCGGCGGCGACGTCCGGGATCAGCGCCGGCCGATAGACCATCAGCAGTGGCCGGCCGCCGACGCGAATGTAGCGCGGATCGGCGAAGTGCCGGGCGAAGGAGGCGATCAGGGCCGCCTCGTCATCGGCGCCATGATCCTGGCCGATCAGGATCTCGTCTTCCGAGCCGTCCCAGCGACGGGTCCAGTTCTCGTTGGCCCACATCAGGCAGAACGGCATGTCGAGCGAGCGGTCGGCGAGCAGCATCTCGAGCGGCCCGTCGAGCAGGCGCCGCCCGTTGAACCAGTAGTAGTAGAACACGAAGCCCTCGATCCCGGCGGCGCGGGCGAACTCGACCTGACGCGCCATCGTCGCCCGGCCGCTCTCGCCCTCCAGCCGGTAATGGCCGAGGTCGCGCGGCACCCGCGGCTGGTAGTGACCGGCGAAACGCGGCAGCACGCGGGCGATGTTGGTCCATTCGGTGAAGCCCTCGCCCCACCAAGCGTCGTTCTCGGGGATGGGATGGTATTGCGGCAGGTAGTAGGCGAGCACGCGGGCACGCCGCGGGGCTCCGGCCGGCAACGGGCTGCGGGTCTCGAAGGCCTCGTTCGGGCCGGTGCGGCGCTTGACCTCGCGCGCAATCGTGGTCTCGCCGGGCGGCAGGCTCGGATGGATACCCGGCTCGTGGCGGTGGGCGATGTAGTGGAGCAGCGGATTGGCATGGGGAAGAGAGCGAAGGTAGCGGTCGCGGTAGAACTGCGGGTCGAAGCCGTCGAACGGCCGCCGCGCCTCGCGGAAGCCCTGGACCAGGTAATGCTCGAACGGATCGATGCCGGCCTGGGCAATGTCGGGGTAGGTGCGAAGGTAATAGGACGCGTCGAACTCGGCGATCGCGCAACCCTGGCCCTGGCAGCGGTGGGCGAGCAGGTGGGCCAACCGGTTCTCGCCCGGGGCCAGACCGTGATGGCGGCCATACCAGTCGGGATCGAAAAGCGGACAGGGGCGGCGCCCCTCCGCCTCGCCGCTGACCAGGTAGTGGAGCAGCGGCTCGATGCCGGCCTCGCGCACGTCGTCATACTGGGCGAGATACCAGGACGGGTCGAAATAGAAGTTCGGGCAGCGACCCTCGCGCCATCCCTGCAGGACGTAGTGGGCGAGTGCGCGATCGCCGAGTTCCGCGAGATCGGGATTGGTGTTCCTGTAGAAGGCGGCGTCGAACAGCCCGGAGCCGCGCAACCGTGCGATCACGGCGGCTCCTTCGGTCCCGCCAAGTTCCACCGGGCCGTTACTTTGCATAACACCGTCGTAGCTTATCGTTACGTTTCTGTATCGGTCAAAGATTGAGACGGAGCCGCCGCCCCTCGCTTCCCTTCCGGACCCGTCACCGTTAGACCCGCCGGTGAAGAGGGGCCCGTGAAGAGGGGCCGGTGAAGAGGGGATGTCCTTGGACCAGCCATCGGCAGAGCCGGCCGCCTGCCCGGCGCCCGCGACACAGACGGTCGCCCATCAGCACGTACGCATCGAGGAGGGGATCGCGCTCGAGTGCGGCCTCCGCCTGGCCCCGCTCGACATCGCCTACCGCACCTACGGCACGCTCGACCCGCACCGATCCAACGCGGTGCAGGTCTGTCACGCCCTGACCGGCGATCAGTACGTCGCCGAGACGCACCCCGCGACCGGCAAGCCGGGCTGGTGGAGGCAGCTGGTGGGGCCGGGGCGCCCGATCGACACCGACCGCTACTTCGTGATCTGCGCCAACGTGCTCGGCGGCTGCATGGGCTCGACCGGGCCCGCCAGCCCGAAGGACGCGACCGGCGAGCGCTACGGCACCGACTTCCCGCCGGTGACGATCGGCGACATGGTCCGTGCCCAGTCCCTGCTGCTCGACACGCTCGGCATCGAGCGGTTGATGGCGGTCGTCGGCGGCTCGATGGGCGGCATGCAGGCGCTGCAATGGGCGGCCTCGTTTCCCGATCGCGTTCGCGCCTGCCTGCCGATCGCCAGCGGCTCGTTCCATTCGGCGCAAAACATCGCCTTCAACGAAGTCAGCCGGCAGGCGATCTTCGCCGATCCCGACTACCGGGGCGGCCGCTACTGGGCGCACGGCGTGCAGCCGTCGCGCGGGCTCGCGGTGGCGCGGATGATGGCGCACATCACCTATCTCTCGGAGGATGCGCTGACCCGCAAGTTCGGCCGCCGCCTGCGCAGCGACCCCTTCGCGCCCGGCGCGCCGATGTCGCTGTTCGGCGAGATGTTCGAGGTCGAGAGCTATCTGCGCCACCAGGGCAGCTCCTTCGTCCGCCGCTTCGACGCCAACTCCTATCTGACCGTCACCCGGGCGATGGACTATTTCGATCTGGCCGCCGACCATGGCGGCGAGCTCGCCGATGCCTTCCGCGGCACCCCCACCCGCTTCTGCGTCGTCAGCTTCTCGTCGGACTGGCTGTTTCCGACCGAACAATCGCGCGCGCTCGCCCACGCTCTCAATCGGGCCGACGCCAACGTCAGCTTCGTCGAGATCACGTCGGACAAGGGCCACGACGCCTTTCTGCTCGACGAGCCCGATCTCGACCGCGTGGTGCGCGGCTTCCTCGCCGGCATCGCCGCCGATCATGGCCCGCTCTACCGCGCCGCCTCGCAGCCCCTGGGCAAGCGATGAGCGCTCCCGGCACGGTCGAACGCGGCCCCCGGCTCGACGAGCGCCTGATCGCCGAGATGATCGAGCCGGGTGCCCGGGTGCTCGACATCGGCAGCGGCGACGGCAGCCTGATCGCCTTTCTGAGCCGCGCCCGCGGCTGCGACGCGCGCGGCATCGAGATCGACATGGGTCTCGTCACCCGCGCGGTGGCGCTCGGCCTGCCCGTGATGCACGGCGACGCCGATCATGACTTGCGTCATTACCGGAACGGCGCCTTCGACTACGTCGTGCTGTCGCGCACCCTGCAGGCGGTCGAGAAGCCGCGCGAGGTGCTCAGCCAGATGCTCCGGATCGGCCGTCACGCCATCGTCAGCTTCCCCAATTTCGGCCACTGGCAGCTCCGCCTGCAGCTTCTGCGCACCGGCCGTATGCCGATGACCCAGACCTGGGGACGGCCCTGGTACGAGACCCCGAACATCCACCCCTGTACCATCCGCGACTTCCTGGCGCTGGCCGAGAGCGAGGGCTGCACGGTGGAGCGCTGGCTCGCCGTCGACGAGGCCGGCCAGCGAAGCCCCTGGCGCCGCAACGTCTGGCTCGCCAACCTGTTCGGCGAGCAGGGGCTGTTCATGCTCTGCCGAGCGGGCTGCGAGGGGGGCGCGTGAGAGCGGTCCTGGTGCTGCTCCTGCTCGCCGGCTGCGTCGCCGCCCCGCCGCCTCCGATTGCCGTGCCGCCGGTCGCCTCCGCACCCGGGGCGCAGGACACCGCACTGGCCCGCGACGCCTCGCTCGACGCCTTCGCATCCTCCATCCCGGCCGCCGGCCGCGTCTTCCTGCGCCAGGTGTCGACGCCGGATGGCCCGATGCAGGTCGCAAGCCTCGCGCTGCCCGACACCGTCTTCTTCGATTTCGGCGTCGCCACGCCCCGGCCGGACTCCGGGCCGGCTCTCGACGCCTTGGCGCGCGCCATCGAGGCGAGCCCGCCCGGCAGCGTGCTGACGGTGGCCGGCAACACCGACGCGATCGGAACAGCGCCGGCGAACCAGGCGCTCTCGGTGGCGCGTGCGCGGGCCGTGGCGGCCGCACTCGCGTCGCGCGGCGTCGACCCGCGGCGGCTCGAGGCGATCGGCTTCGGGTCGAGCCGGCCGGTTGCGCCCAACGACACCGACGAGGGC
>CAXUBM010000171.1:0-4919 GCA_964249235.1 uncultured Acetobacteraceae bacterium
GCATACGCGTCCTTGACGGCCTCGGCGAGCAGCACGCCGGCGAGGCCGGGCGCCAGCCGCCTGCCGAGCCGCTCGAGGAGCGGGGCCAGGCGCCGGACGATGGCAAGATCGAGCGGCGGCAGGAACACGCACCGGTCCCGCCGGTCAACGGCGAACATCGAGGCGGCGAGCAGGTGGGCCACCTGTCGCTGCGTGTAGGGTTGGCCCTGGCCGAACGGGGTCGCATCGACATGCGCCCACAGGCCGGCCCGATTCGGCGTGACGATCATCAGGCGACCATGGTCGCGCAGCACGCGCCAGCATTCGCGCAGCAGCCGCCTGGCATCGCCCGCCGCCTCGAGGCCGTGCACGAGCAGGATCCGGTCGACGCTCAGATCGTCGAACGGCAGCCGGACGGGATCGGCCCTGCAGCGCAAGGCCGCGGCGGCCATGCCCTGCTCGTCGGTGACCACGTCGAGGCAAGCCGTCGCGTCGTCGCGCCAGAGGTCGAGGAACGGGGCGGCGTAGCCCAGGCCGACGAGCCGGCAGCCCCGCAGGTCCGGCCAGAGCGGAGCGAGGCGGTCGCGGATCAAGCCGGCGACGACGGTCCCGCAAGCGCCGTCGTAGAAGCTTGCCAGCGGTTGCGCGTCGGGCGTCATCGGCGCGCTATACCATGCACGTCGAAGGAGGACATCTCATGCGCGTCAGCTCGATCCCGATCCTGTCCGACAACTATGCCTGGTTGCTGCGCGACGGATCGACGGGCCTGCTCGCCGTGGTCGATCCGGCCGATGCCGAACCCGTCATCGAGGCGGTCGAGCGCGCGATCGCCCAGGAGGGCGGGCGGCTCGACGCGATCCTGCTGACGCATCACCATGCCGACCACACCGCCGGCACCGCGCAGGTGCGCGAGCGGTTCGGCGCCCGTGTGGTCGGTGCCGCTGCCGACGCGCACCGGCTGCCGCGACTGGACGAGGCGGTGCGCCCGGGCGACACCGTGGCGGTCGGCGACGCCAGGGGCGAGGTGATCGAAAGCTCGGGCCACACGATCGGTCACGTGAGCTTCTTCTTCCCGGCCGCCGATGGCGACGACCCGGTGCTGGTGTGCGGCGATACGCTGTTCAGCCTGGGTTGCGGCCGGCTGCTGGAGGGCGACGCCGCCACCATGTTCGCCTCGCTCGCCCGCTTCCGCCCGCTGCCCGACAGTACGCTGGTGGCCTGCGGACACGAATACACGCTTGGCAACGCGCGCTTCGCGCTCAGCGTCGACCCCCGCAACGCCGCCCTGGAGCGGCGGGCGGAGCAGGTGGCGCGGCTGCGCGAGCGCGGCGAACCGACATTGCCGTCGCGTCTGGGCGAGGAGCGGCTGGCCAATCCGTTCCTGCGCGCGCGAGACGCGGCGGAATTGGGCGAAATCAGGGCGGGAAAGGACAGCTTTCGGGGATGACCGGAGCCGAGCCCCTCAATTTCAACGATTGGCGTGCTAACTATACGCAATCGGCCGATGGAGTGCGACGTGCGCGGTGATGAAGAACCAGCGGGAGCCGTCGGCAGCCCCATCGTGGTCAAGAAATACGCCAACCGGCGCCTCTACGACACCGAGAGTTCTTCTTACATCACCCTCGACGACCTCGCCTCGCTGGTCCGCGGCAACCGCGACTTCGTGGTCTACGACGCCCGCACCGGCGACGACATCACGCGCGCCGTGCTGACGCAGATCATCATGGAAGAGGAGACCCGGGGCCGGTCGATCCTGCCGACTTCGTTCCTGCGCCAGCTGATCGGCTTCTATGGCGACAGCCTGCAGGGCGTCGTGCCCGAATATCTCGAGCAGATGATGGCGCATTTCACACACCATCACGAACCCGGCCAGGCGGAGGCGGGCGAGGCGGAGATCGGCAACCTGCTGACACCGTCGCTCAAGCAGGCCGGACGCGACAATGTGGCCATGCTCGAGCGTGCCGCGCGCGTGTTCGGGCCCGTCGTCGCCGTTCGCCAGGCGCAGGAGGCCGAGCGCACCATCAGGCCGACACGCGACGAACTGCAGCAGGAAGTTACCGCCCTGAAGCGCGAGATCGAGGCGTTGCGGACCCGCTTGGCGTCGTAGCCTCTATTTGAGGAAGATGATCAGCCTCAGCCCGTAGGCGACAGCCGCCGTGACCAGCACGCTGGCGGCCCACAGGGCGACGAACCAGCCGACCCGGCCGAACACGCCACGCATCAGTGGTAGTGCGCGCCGGGATCGACCTTGCCGCGGAACACCCAGTAGCTGTAGCCGGAGTAGGCCATGATGATCGGCACCAGGATCGCCATGCCGACCAGCAGGAATGCCTGGCTTTGCGGCGGATTGGACGCTTGCCAGATGTCGATCGTGGGCGGCACGACCGTTGGCCAGACGGAGATCCCCAGCCCGGTGAACGACAGGAAGAACCAGCCCAGCGCGCACAGGAACGGCGTGAGTTGGTGGCGCCGCTCGATGCTCCAGTAGAAGCCGGCGGCCAGCGCCGCGACCAGGATCGGAACCGGGCTGACGAACAGGATCTTGGGCCAGGCGAACCAGCGGTTGAGATATGCCCCGTGCAGGAACGGCGTCCAGACGCTGACCGCGAGGATGAAGGCGAGCACCAGCAGCCCCAGCCCACGGGCGAAGCCGCGCATGTCGCGCTGCAGCGTGCCGCCGGTCTTCCAGATCAGGTAGCTGGCGCCAAGCAGCGCGTAGCCGGCCACGACGCCGATGCCGCAGACGAGGCTGAACGGGGTCAGCCAATCCCACCAGCCGCCGCTGTATTGGTCATGGGCGAAGCGGATCCCCTGAAGGATGGTGCCCAGCACGACACCCTGGGTGAAGGCGGCCACCACGGAGCCGCCGCAGAAGCCGACGTCCCACAGGCGCCTGGTCCGCGCCAGCCGTGACTTGAAGCGGAACTCGAACGAGACGCCCCTGAAGATCAACGCCAGCAGCATGGCGATCACGACCGGATACAAGGCCGGCAGGATGATGGCGTAGGCCACCGGAAAGACGCCGAAGAGGCCGGCGCCGCCGAGCACGAGCCAGGTCTCGTTGCCGTCCCAGACCGGCGAGATGGAGTTGACCATCACGTCGCGGTTCTCCGGCCGCCTCTCCACGGCGAACAGGATGCCGACGCCCAGGTCGAACCCGTCCAGCACGACGTAGAGCAGGACGACGATCGCCAGCATCATCGCCGAGAGCACGGGGGTCCAGAAGAACCAGCCGTGCAGCAGCTGCGCCGCGGCGGGCATGGGCAGCAGATGCCTCATTCGGCCGCTCCCACCGCCTGTCCGAGTGCCGCATGGCCTTGGGCCGGACCGGGATGGATGCCGCTGGTCCGGATCGGCTCGTCGTCGCGTGGGCCTTCCTGACCGGAAACCGGCGGCTGCGCCATCATCCGCAGCAGGATGGCGATGCCGGAGCCGAAGACGACGAAATAGACCAGCACGAACACCACCAGCGAGGTGGCGATGCCCGGCAGCGCGATCGGCGAGGCGCTGTGGTCGGTCCGGAGCAGCCCATAGACGGTGTAGGGCTGGCGGCCGATCTCGGTGGTCATCCAGCCGCAGATGATCGCCACCCAGCCGGCCGGACTGAGCAGCACGGCGGCGCGGTGCAGCCAGGGATTGTCGTAGAAGGTGTGGCGGTACCGGCACCACAGGCTCCACATGCCGATCGCCGCCATCGAGAAGGCGATCAGGATCATGATCCTGAAGGTGAAGAAGAGGATGGCGCTGTTGGGCTGGTCGGCGCGCGGGAAGTCCTTCAGTCCCGGCACGCGGCCGGAGAGCGAGTGGGTCAGGATGAGCGAGCCCAGGTCGGGGATTTCGACGGCGTAGTTGCTGCGCTGCTCCTTCATGTTGGGGATCGCGAACAGCTTCTCGCCCTGGAACCGGCCGCCGTTGAAGTCGCCTTCCATGGCGGCGATCTTGGCGGGCTGGTATTTCAGCGTGTTGAGCCCCTGGGTGTCCCCGGCCAGGATCTGCATGGGTGCGACGATCGCCGCCATCCACATCGCCATCGAGAACATCGTCCGGGTCGCCTCGGTCGGCCGCCGCCCGAGCGCGCGGGCACGCAGCAGATGGAAGCCGCCGACGCCGCCGACGATGAAGGCGACCGTCAGGAACGAGGCCAGGCCCATATGCACGAGCCGGAACGGGAACGACGGGTTGAAGATGACGTGCAGCCAGTTGGCGGGCTCGAACTTGCCGTGCGCCGTGACGGTGTAGCCGGCCGGCGTCTGCATCCAGGAATTGACCGACAGGATCCAGGTCATCGACAATATGGTGCCGAGCGAGACCAGGCAGGTCGCGGCGTAGTGCAGCATCGGGCCGACGCGCTCCATGCCGAACAGCATGACGCCGAGAAAGCCCGCCTCGAGGAAGAACGCCGTCAGCACCTCGTAGGCCATCAGCGGCCCCAGCACGCCGCCCGCCTTTTCGGCGAAGACGGACCAGTTCGTGCCGAACTGGTAGGACATCACCACACCGGAAACGACGCCCATCGCGAAGCCGACGGAAAAGATCTTCAGCCAGTATTTGTAGAGGTCGAGGTAGACCGCCCGCCCCGTCCGCAGCCACATCCCCTCGAGCACGGCCAGATAGGCCGCCAGGCCGATCGAGAAGGCCGGAAAGATGATGTGAAAGGCGATCGTGAAGCCGAACTGCGCGCGCGCCAATTCCAGCGCGTTCAAACCGAACATGTGCGGTCTCCGAGGTGCCGCCGGTCTACCCGGTGCCGGTCGTCAGGAATAGCGTGGCGGGTGGCACTGACAATGCCCGAAACGAACCGTGACGTCATCGCCATGCCGGCGGCATCCCGGAGCCGCGCACCGGGGCGAGGTCGGGACACCGGAAGACGAGCATGCCGCCCACGGTGACCCGGCCGGCGTCCACCGCGACCGGGATGTCGCGGACCGGCCCGTCGGGGG
>CAXUBM010000172.1:0-3357 GCA_964249235.1 uncultured Acetobacteraceae bacterium
CATCGAAGGCACCGTCGACGGCCACCACTACCTGCTCGGCAGCGAACGCCTCCTCCGCGAGCGCGGCCTCGACCTCGCGTCCTTCACCGACGCCCTCGGCCAAGCCCAGGCCGCCGGCCAGACCGTCTCCATTCTCGCCGGCTCCCACGGCGCGCTCGCCGTCTTCGCCTTTGCCGACCAACCCAAGCCCACCGCCGCCGGCGCGGTCGCCGCCCTCGCCCGCCATCACCGGATTCACATGCTCACCGGCGACACCGAACCCGCCGCCCGCGCCACCGCCGAGGCGCTCGGCATCGCCGACATCCACGCGGGCGCCCTCCCCGAGGACAAGGCCCGCCTGGTCGCCACCCTTCGCCCCGTCGCCTTTGTCGGCGATGGCATCAACGACGCCCTCGCCGCCGCCGACATTGGCATCGCCATCGGCGCCGGCGCCGACATCGCCGCCTCGGCCGCCGGCATCACGTTGCTGCGCGACGATCTCATGCTCGTCCCCGCCGCGCTCGACATCGCCCGACGCACCCACCGCACGGTCGCCACCGGCCTGTTCTGGGCCTTCGTCTACAATCTCGTCGGCCTGCCGCTCGCCGCCTTCGGCCTGCTGCCGCCCGCCGTCGCCGGCGCCGCCATGGCGCTCTCGAGCGTCAGCGTCGTCGCCAACGCCCTCCTGCTTCGCCGCTGGCATCCCCGGGGCACCGCGCGATGAACATCGGCGATGCCGCCCGCGCCAGCGGCATTTCCGCCAAGATGATCCGCTATTACGAGAGCGTCGCCCTCCTGCCCACCGCCACCCGCACCGACGGCGGCTACCGCTCCTACGACGCGCGCGACGTCCACACGCTCCGCTTCCTCCGCCGCGCCCGCGACCTCGGCTTCTCCATGCCCGCCATGCGCGATCTCCTCGCCCTCTGGCACGACACCGGCCGCTCCAGCGCCGACGTCAAGCGCCTCGCCCTCGCCCACGCCGCCGAGCTCGAACGCAAGGCCGCCGAGCTCGAACAGATCGTCCACACTCTTCGCCACCTCGCCACCCACTGCCACGGCGACGAACGCCCCGACTGCCCCATCATCGACGAACTGTCCGGACCCGAATGATCCCGAACTGGCTCCACATCCTCGCCATCGCCTACCTGGCCCTCGGCGTGGTCTGCGCCGCCGCCATCACGCTGGACCTGTTTCGCCAGCCCCAGGGCATGTGGATCATGGCCGTCGTCTGGCCGGTCACCGCGTTGTTCGGAACCGTCTGGATCCTATGGCAGTATGTCAACTACGGCCGCTCCAGCGTCACCAGCGACCCGCCGCTGCCGATCCGCATCGTCCACGGCGCGCTCCATCGCGGCGCCGGCTGCACGCTCGGCGACCTCGCCGCCGAACCGCTCGCCCACGAGCTCGGCTTCACCCTCTGGGGCGCGTGGCTCCTCGACTACGCCTTCGCCTATCTCCTCGGCATCGTCTTCCAATACGTCACCATCGCGCCGATGCGCGGCCTCTCGCCCGCCCGTGGCCTCGTCGAGGCCATCAAGGCCGACACGCTCTCGCTGACCGCCTGGCAGCTCGGCATGTATGGCTTCATGGCGCTCGCTCAGCTCTGGTTTTTCGCCCACGTCCTCGGCGTGCGCATCACGCCCGACAGCGTCGAGTTCTGGTTCGCCATGCAGCTCGCCATGCTCTGCGGCTTCGCCACCGCCTATCCGGTCAACGCCTGGCTGGTCCGCGTCGGTATCAAGCAACCGATGTAAGTCGAGGCTCGGCTCCGACCCCGGCCAAGGGGCTCGCTTCTCGAATCCCATCACTCGAGTCGTGCGGGTCTGGGCCGCCCGCCGCAGCGGGTTCAGGGCAGAGCCCTGGCCCCGACCCCTTGTAGCGGGGCCGCCCGACCCGATCCTCCTCCCACCCGGAGGACCTCCAATGCCCAAGCCACTCAAGCCGCTCGACCAGCAAACCATCGTCATCACCGGCGCCACCTCCGGCATCGGCCTCGCCACCGCACGGCACCTCTCCAAGCAGGGCGCCACCCTCTTCCTCATCGCCCGCAACGAGGACGCGCTCGCGACGACAGCCGCCGAACAGCGCGACGCCGGCCGCCGGGCCGATTACGCCGGCGCCGACGTGTCCGACCGCGACGCCCTTCAGGCCGCCAGCGTCCGCGCCGTCGAGCTCTTCGGCGGCTACGACACCTGGGTCAACGACGCCGGCATCTTCCTCTACGGCTCGCTCCTCGACACCGACCTCGCCGACCAGCGCCGCCTCTTCGACGTCCTCTATTGGGGCACCGTCCACGGCTCCACGATCGCCGCCAGCCACCTCCGCGAGCAGGGCGGCGCCATCGTCAACGTCGGCAGCGTGCTCGGTGAATTCGCGATGCCGTTCCAGGGCACCTACTGCGCCGCCAAGTTCGCCGTGAAGGGCTTCACCGAGGCCTTCCGCCGCGAGATCGGCCACGACCGCCTGCCGATCTCGCTCACCCTGATCAAGCCGGCCGCCATCCACACGCCGATCGCCGAGCATGCCCGCAACCGCATCGACAGTCCCGGCACCCGCCTGCCGCCGCCCGTCTACGACCCGCACCTCGTCGCCCGCGCCATCGCCCACGCCTGCACGCATCGCATCCGCGACATCACCGTCGGCGGCGCCGGCGGCGGTGCCCTGGTGCTCGCCAATCGCGCCGCCCCCCGCCTCGTCGACTTCGTCACCGCCCGCATCGGCCGCGCGGTCCTCACCACCGGCCAGCCGCCCAAGCAGGAGCGCCGCGACAACCTCTACGAGCCGCGCGAGGATTTCGCCGAGAACAGCACGCTCCGCGTCTTCAAGCGCCGCACCAGCTTGGCTCTCGAGGCCCAGCTCCGCCCGGTCACCGCCGCCGCCACCACCGCCCTCGTCCTCGGCGGCCTGGCCACCGTCACCCTGGCCGCCGGGCTCGGCGCCCTGCGGCCGCGTCCGTTCCCGCGCCTGCCGCGATGACCCTGAGCGGCGTAAGCCGGTCCGCCCAGCGCGATCCGTCCCACACCCGGGTCGTCACCTCGGTGTCCATCCCCGGCCCGACCCGGATCCGGTTGTAGGCGTTCGGCTCGCCGCGCAGCCTGAACGACGTCGCCGTCGCCCCCTGCAGCACCAGCGTCGATCCCGGCGCATCCGACACCAGCCGCGCGTAGCCGCGATGCAGGTGCCCCGCGAGCACCAGTCGCACTCCGGCCCGCGAGAACGCCTCGAGTGCCCGCGCCGCCCCGCCGACGACGCGTGTCTCCGGCGCCTCCTCGGGCGGCAACAGCGGGTGATGCGCCACCACCACCCGCGCCAGCCCCGGCCCGAACCGCTCGAACCGCCGCAGCAGCCGCCGCAGCCGCCGCCCCGTCACCCGAC
>CAXUBM010000172.1:3367-4910 GCA_964249235.1 uncultured Acetobacteraceae bacterium
CATTCGTCGCGCCGTGTTCAATCCCACCACCGCCACGCGCCCATCCGACCAGTCCGGCTCGATCGCTCCGATCTCCGCGCGCCACCGCCGGTAGGGATCGGTGAACCGTTCCACCAGCCGATACGGCGTGATGTCGTGATTGCCCGGCACCGCCAGCACCGGCGTCGACAAGGCGTCCATGAACGCGCGCGCCGCCCGGAACTCCCGCACCCGCGCGCCGAGCGTCAGGTCGCCGCTGATGGCTACCAGGTCGCAGGGTGTCCCATTCAGCTCCGCCGCCAGCGCCTCGACCACCGCCGGCGTCTCCGCCCCGAAATGCAGGTCGGTGACGTGCGCGATCACCGTCCCGCTTCCCGCCTCGTTCACGGGGCCAGCACCCGCAACGCCTCCGGCCGCACGGAAAAGACCAGCGTCGGCGTCAGCACCATCCGCTCCCCGTCGAGCATCAGCGACAGTCCCCGCGCCCGCGCCGAAACGGTGAACCGCTTCGCCACCGCCTCGTCGAGCAGCGACGCGTCCTGCCACCGCCCGCGCAGCAACCGCATCACCGTCTTCGGCAGGTCCCGCGCCTGCGGCCGCCTCACCGCATACGCCGCCAGCCGGCCTCCATCCAGCGCCGACCGCCCGAACAGCCGACCGGTGAGGTCGTCGAGCCGGTTGACGGTGATCGTGAGCGATGGCGTCCGCATCGTGACCTCGCGCCCGTCGAAGCCGACCCGAACCCGCAGCGACGTGTAGCGCGCGACCACCCGGACGGCCGCGACCGCGAACCGCCCCCAGCCGAGCCAGCCGCCCGTCCGCTGTGCCTCCCGATGCCGCCCCAATCGTGCCGGCAGCCCCAGCATCGCCGCGCACAGGAACACGTGCGTCCGGCCGTCGCGCCCGGCCGCCTCGCCGACGTCGATCGACCGCACCCGTCCCGCTGCCACCACCCGCACCGCGTCCACGAGCGCGTCGACCGGCACCCCGATGTCCTTGACCAGCAGGTTCATCGTCCCGAACGGCAGCACACCCAGCACCGTCCGGCTTCCCGCCAGCACGCTCGCCGCGCAGGCCACCGTCCCGTCGCCGCCCGCCACCACCACCGCGTCGGTGCCCAGATCGCGCGCCCGCTCGATCCGCTCGGTCAGCGAGCCGCTCTCGGGCGGGATGATGTCCGACTCGATCCCCGCGTCGGAGAACAGCGCTCGCAGCCGCTCGCCCCCCGACCCGCCGATCAACCCGCCGGCGCGGCCGTTCATCACCACCGCGACCCGGCGCACGCCCTCAGCCCCGCGATGCGTCGCGGGCCTGCACCTGCCGCACGTCCCGCACCGCCCCCTTCGAAGCGCTCGTCGTCAGCGCCGCATACGCCTGCAGCGCCGTACTCACCCGGCGCTCGCGCCCGACCGGGTGGAACACGCCGCCGCGTGCCGCGCGCCGCGCCGACAGCACGGCCTCATCGACCTCGACCCGGATCAGGCGCGCCGGAATGTCGATGGCGATCACGTCGCCCTCCTCGACCAGTGCGATCGCACCGCCCTCCGCCGCCTCAGGCGACACG
>CAXUBM010000173.1:0-4905 GCA_964249235.1 uncultured Acetobacteraceae bacterium
GTTGCTGGTCCTCGCGCACGAACGGCATCGGCTCCGGCTCGGCGGCGGGAGCGGCCGCGCCCCCCTGCTTGGGGACGAACCAGCCGGGGGAGGATTGCGCGAGGGCGGCCGCCGGCAGCAGGGCGAGCGCGGCCGCGACGGCTGCCCTGGTCACGACGACGGTCGCGACGGCGGGGAAAGACGACATCATCACCTCAGAAATTCGTGCCAAAGCCGAAGCGGAAGACCTGCGTCTGGTCGTAGTGCTGTTTGACCACCGGCGCCGCCACGTCGATGTTGATCAGTCCGAAGGGACTTTTCCAGGACACGCCGACGCCCACGCCGACGCGCGGGTCGAGATTGTCGCCCGCGATCGGCTGGAGCTGCTGAGCGTTCGGCGTGATCGCGTTGTAGCGCACGCCCGCCAGGCCGCCGACGTCGGCGAAGGCGCGGCCGGAGACGCCGAGATCGGCCGGCAGGGGCAGCGGGAAGCGCAGCTCGGTCGACTCCGTGTAGATGAAGCGGCCACCGAGACTGTCGGCGGACGGGTAGGCGTCGACCGGCACGGCGTGCGGACCGACGCCGCCGTCGAGGAAGCCGCGCAGCGTGTCGCCGCCGAGATAGAAGTTGTCGATCAGGCTTGCGCGGCCGTTGCTGTAGTCGGCGATGTAGCCGGTGCCCACCCGCTCGACCAGCGTCCAGTCGCGGTTGCCGGTAAGGTAGTCGAGCGGGATGTAGTAGCCGCCGTCGATCTTGCCGCGGACGTATTTCTCGTTGCCGCCCAGGCCGGATACGTCGCCGCCGACGCGGACGATGAAGCCCTTGTGCGGCTCGACGCGGCTGTTGCGGGTGTCGAGCGTGACCGTGGTGCCGATCTGGGAGAGCAGGCTGTCCCCGGTTTCGTCCTCGACGTAGATGCTCGAACCCGAGTTGATCTGCGACACCTGCCGCTGGACGATCGTGTAGTTCCACGACTGCGACAGGTAATTGTTGAAGGCGTAGCCGATGCGGAAGGTGCCGCCCTCGCGCACCTCGTCATAGTTGGCGTAGCCGAGCGCCGCGTAGTTGTCGGCGATGCGGTAGATGTCGAAGCCGGAGACGAGGTTGCGGTCGAGAAAGTACGGGTCGGTGACGGAGAGGTCGATCTGGTTCTCGTACTGGGCGAGCGTGCCGTTGATGGACGCGTCGATGCCGCTGCCGATGAAGTTCTTCTGCTCGATGCCGGCGTTGGCGAGCGCGCCGGCGTCGGTCGAGTAGCCGCCGCCGAGCGTCAGCTGGCCGGTCGCCTTCTCGGCCAGGTCGGCACTGACGATCGTCTTGTCGGGCGCCGAGCCCGGGCTGTGGTTGATGTCGACGGTTTCGAAATAGCCCAGATCGGTCAACGACTGCTTGGTCCGGCGCACCTGATTTTCGGTGAACGGGTCGCCCTCGGCGAACGAGAATTCGCGCCGGATGACCTTGTCCTGGGTACGGGTGTTGCCGTTGATGTCGATGCGGTCGACGAAAACGCGCGGGCCGTTGTCGAGCGGGAACACCAGGTCGACGGTGTCGTTGGCTTCGTTGCGCCCGATCTGCGGCTTGACTTCGGCGAATGGGAAACCCTTGGACTGCAGGGCGGCCTGCATGGCGTCGGCGTCGCGCTGCACCTCGTCGCCGTCGTACCACTGGCCGTGACGCACCTCGAGATACTGGCGCACCAGGTTGGGCGAGGCGCCGCGGATCGACGACGTGATCTTGACCGAGTTCACCCGGTAGCGTGCGCCCTCGCGCACGGTGAACGTCACGTAGAACGACTTGCGGTCCGGCGAGAGCTCGGCGGAGGCGTCGAGCACCTGGAAGTCGATATAGCCGTTGCGCAGGTAGAAGCGGCGCAGGAGTTCCTTGTCGTAGTTGAGCCGCTCGGGATTGTACTCGTCGTTGGTGGTGAAAAACTTGTACCAGGCGGTCTCCTCGGTGGTGATCACGCCGCGAAGCGTGCCCTCGCCGAACGCATGGTTGCCGACAAAGCTGATCCGCTTGATCAGCGTCAGCGGATTTTCCTTGATGTTGAAGATGACGTCGACGCGGTTGTCGGACAGCTTCACGATCTGCGGCTGCACCTGCGCCGCGAAGCGCCCGTTGGCGGCGTAGTATTCGAGCAGTTTCTCGCGGTCGTGCTGCGCCATGTCGGTGGTGAAGACGGCGCGCGGACGCAGGGTGAGCTCGTCGCGCAGCTTCTCGTCGGTGATCGCGTGGTTGCCCTCGAAGGTGATGCGGTTGACGATCGGATTTTCCACGACGTGCACGACGAGGGTGCTGCCCTGCCGGCCGAGCGAGACGTCCTGGAACAGCCCGGTCGCGTAGAGGGTCTTGAGGCTGCGGTCGAGTTCGGTCTGATCGAAGGGCTCGCCGGGTGCCACGACCATGTAGGACAGGATGGTGGATTCGGCGATCCGACGGTTGCCCTCGACCTGGATGGCGCCGATGGTGCCGCCCGTGGACGCGGTCGCGTGCTCGCGCGGCGAGGGATGGTAGGCGCGGGCTTGGGCGGCACCGCTCGACAGACAAAGGCAGCCCAAGACGGGAAGACTGGCAGTTGCGAGCAGCGCCAGGCGCTTGGAAGTCAACGTCGCGGTCCCCCTGGGCCGTTCCCGTCGCGGGGAGCACGGCATCACTCCCGCGCAACTCGTCGTGGTGGCGCGGCGGGGTCAGCTAGCCGAACTCTTCGCCCTTCCGCAAGCCTGGGGCGGCGCGCTCGGAGCGTCCTGGCCTAGCCGGCCAACGACTGGACCCACCGGAACAGGCCGAAACTGTTCAGGTCGTTGAAGGTGGTGAAAATGATCAGGCCGGCGATCAGCGCCAGTCCCGCCTGCAGGCCGAGTGCCTGGGCACGCCTCGACAGCGGCCGGCCCAGCAAGGCCTCCACGGCGTAGAAGGCGAGATTGCCGCCGTCGAGCACCGGCACCGGCAGCAGGTTGACCATGCCGAGATTGACCGAGATCAGGGCCAGGAGAAAGGCGAGCGAGGCCGGCCCGGCGCTGGCCGCCTCGCCCGAGACCTGGGCGATGCGCAGCGTGCCGCCGAGATTGGCGGCGCCGCCGTGGCCGGTGACGATGCTCCACAGGTTGACCACGATCTGGCCGGCGAAGTTGACCGTGGTCGTCACCCCGGCGACGATCGCTTCGCCCGGCCCGAGCCTGGCCGGCGGACCGCCGGTGATCTCGATGCCGAGCTGGCCCACGCGCCGGCCGCCCCTGAGCACGGGGTCGGGTGTCGCCCGCACCGTCAGCGTGGCCGCGTGGCGGCGCAGCGTCACGTCGATCGGCTCGCCGGGATGCTCGGAGACGATCGCCGGGATCTCGCCGATGTGGCGGACCGCCTTGCCGTCCACGGCGAGGATGGCGTCGCCGGCCTGCAGTCCCGCCCGCGCCGCGGCGCTCGGGACGAGAACGCTTGCCACCACGGGGCGGTCGGAGGGTCTGCCGGCGATGGCGAAGATCGCGGCGAACAGGAGGGCGGCGAAGACGAAGTTGAAGACCGGCCCGGCGGCGACGATGATCGCGCGCGACAGGACCGACTTGTCGGCGAACGAGGCTCCGCGCCGATCGGGCGCGGCGATCGAGGGACTCGGGGCGTCGTCCACGGCGAGGTCGGACTGGCCGAGCATGCGGACATAGCCGCCGATCGGGATGGCGGAAACGCGCCAATCGGTGCCGGCGCGGTCGCGCCAGCCGAACAGCCGGTGGCCCATGCCGATCGAGAACACCTCGACGCGCACGCCGCGCCAGCGGGCGGCGAGGTAGTGGCCGAGCTCGTGCACGAACACGAGCACGCCGATCACCACGATGAAGGAGACGACCGTATGGAGGAGGTGGAGCATCGCGCGGCCCTAGCGGTGGAGGGCGGAGCTCTGCCCCGCACCCCGCCACGGGCCGGACCCCTGGACCGCCGCCGCTTCGTGCGGGTCCGAGGCCGCATGGACCCGGCGTGGTTTGGGGCGGAGCCCCAGCCTGGCCGTCTCGCGCGCCTCAAGGTCGATCGCCAGCACGTCATCGAGCGTGTCGCAACGCCGCGTGCCCATCTGCTCCAATGTCTGTTCGACCAAGCTGGCGATGTCGAGCAATCCGATCCGTCGGTCCAGGAACGCGGCGACCGCGACTTCGTTCGCGGCGTTGAGGATGGCGGGCGCGCCGCCGCCCTCGCGCATCGCATGGCGGGCGAGCCGCACCGCCGGGAAGCGCGTGTCGTCCAGTGCCTCGAAGGTCAGCGACGCCAGCGCGGCGAGATCCAGGCGCGTCGCGTCCGTGGGCATCCGCTCGGGCCAGGCCAGGCAGTGCGCGATCGGGATGCGCATGTCGGGCGCGCCCATCTGCGCCAGCATGCTGCCGTCGCCGAAGCACACCAGGCCGTGCACCACGGATTGCGGGTGGACCAGCACGTCGATCCGTTCGCCGGGCAAGCCGAACAGCCGAGCCGCCTCGATCACCTCGAGGCCCTTGTTGAACATCGTGGCGCTGTCGATCGAGATCTTCGCCCCCATCGACCAGGTCGGATGCCGCAGCGCGGTCTCGGGCGTCGCGTCGCGCATCGCATCGTGCGACGCGGTCCGGAAGGGGCCGCCGGAGGCGGTCAGGATGATGCGGTCGACGTCCGCGAAGGCGTAGCGTCCGCCGAGGGCCTGGAAGATGGCGTTGTGCTCGGAATCGACCGGCAGCAGGGTGGCACCGGCGCGGCGAACCTCTTCGAGCAGCACGTCGCCGGCGCAGACCAGCGCCTCCTTGTTGGCGAGTGCCACCGCGCCGCCGTTGCGGATCGCGGCGAGCGTGGGTCCGAGCCCGGCGGCGCCGGTGATGGCGGCCATCGTCCAATCCGCCGGGCGTGAGGACGCCTCCAGCACCGCCGCCTCGCCCGCCGCCGACGCGACGCCGCTGCCGGCAAGCTGTTCGG
>CAXUBM010000174.1:0-1410 GCA_964249235.1 uncultured Acetobacteraceae bacterium
GCACAGTGCGGCACCGGAACGGCCGGAGGCGCCGATGACGTGGACGGGCGCGTGGTCCGGCGGAGGGGCGGGCATGGGCCCAGTGTCGGCGCGGCGGCGGCGCCGCGCAATGCGGTAACCGGGGACCACATACGGAAAGGCGAGTGTGTGTCTGGCATCTCCTGTTGACGGCGACGAAGTGGAGCGCCATACACCGCGCCTCGGCCCGCAACCAGGTGACGCGCATGAAGACCACCCGCTCGCTCAAGCCCGCGGAGGTGACCAAGGACTGGGTGCTGATCGACGCCGAAGGCCTCGTTCTCGGCCGGCTCGCGACCATCATCGCCTCCCGTCTGCGCGGCAAGCACAAGCCGACCTTCACGCCGCACGTGGACAGCGGCGACAACATCGTGGTGATCAACGCCGAGAAGGTGCGGCTGACCGGCAACAAGGCCGGGCAGATGCTGTTCCACTACCACACCGGCTATCCGGGCGGGATCAAGGAGCGCACGATCGCGCAGCGTCTCGGCGGCAACAACCCGGGGCACGTGATCGAGAAGGCGGTGGAGCGGATGATCACCCGCGGGCCGCTGCAGCGTCAGCAGATGAAGCACCTGCACGTCTATGGCGGGCCGGAGCATCCGCACGCCGGTCAGCAGCCGAAGCCGCTCGACGTGGCGAGCCTGAACCGCAAGAACTCCGTCAACGCGCCGCGCCGGACGACAGGGGCCTAAGAGATGTCAGAAACCCGTACAGGAACGCTCGCGGACCTTCGCGACCTGCAGATCGTCAATCAGGCGGCGCTGCCGGTGGCCGACGAGCGTGCGCCGGTCGAGCCCAAGCGCGACGCGCAGGGCCGCTCCTACGCGACCGGCCGGCGCAAGGACGCGGTGGCGCGCGTCTGGATCAAGCCGGGCCGCGGCGAGATCTCGATCAACGGCAAGAAGGCGAACCAGTATTTCGCGCGGCCCGTGCTGCGGATGCTGATCACGCAGCCGTTCCTGGTGGCCGACGTCTACAACCAGTTCGACGTCTACTGCACCGTCAATGGCGGCGGGCTGTCGGGGCAGGCGGGCGCGGTGCGGCACGGCATCAGCCGGGCGCTGACCTTCTACGATCCCAGCCTGCGCGGCATTCTCAAGCAGGCGCAGTTCCTGACCCGCGACAGCCGCGTGGTGGAGCGCAAGAAGTACGGCCGCGCCAAGGCACGTCGCTCGTTCCAGTTCAGCAAGCGCTGAGCCCGGGCGGGAGCCGGATGCGGGACGCTGGCCCGTAGCGTCTTCATCGATGGCGAGGCGGGCACGACCGGCCTCGGCATCGCGCGGCGGCTGGCGGGCCAGCCGGTGGTGGTGCGATCGATCGATCCGGCGCGGCGGGGCGGCCCCCACGCGCGCCCCCCGTTGAAGGGCGCGGTGGACCGGGGGGGGCAGG
>CAXUBM010000174.1:1420-4902 GCA_964249235.1 uncultured Acetobacteraceae bacterium
ACCCGCAGGCGCGCCGCCTGATCATGCGCGAGGTCGACCTGGTGGTGCTGTGCCTGCCGGACGAGGCGTCGCGCGAGGCGGCGGCGCTGGTGGCGGACCTCGAGCGGACGGACGGGCACGCGCCCAAGCTGCTCGACGCGAGCACGGCGTTCCGCGTCGACCCCGAGTGGGTCTACGGCTTCGCGGAGCTCGAGGCGGGGCAGGCGACGCGCATCGCCGAGGCGCCGCGCGTGTCGAACCCGGGCTGCTACGCGACGGGCGCGATCGCGCTGCTGCGGCCGCTGGTCGAGGACGGGATCATTCCCAGAGACCATCCGGTTTCGATCAACGCGGTGTCGGGCTATTCGGGCGGCGGACGATCGATGATCCAAGCGCACGAGAGCGACGGCGGGCCGGCGTTCACGTTGTATGGGTTGGGACTCGGACACAAGCACGTGCCGGAGATCTCGATGCAGGCGGGGCTGGGGCGGCGGCCGATCTTCGTGCCGTCGGTCGGGCATTTCGCGCAGGGGATGATCGTGTCGGTGCCGTTGTTCCTCGACACGCTGCCGGGGCGGCTGACGCCGTCGATGATCAGGGAGTCGCTGCGGCGGGCCTACGCGGGAGCGGCGAACATCGCGGTGCTCGACGACGGCGAGACGGTGCTCGACGCGGCGGCGCTGGCCGGCAGCGACCGGCTCGAGCTGCGCGTGCACGGCAGCGAGGCGCATCCGCACGTGCTGCTGACGGCGCGGCTCGACAATCTCGGCAAGGGCGCCTCGGGGGCGGCGGTGCAGAACATCCGCCTGATGCTGGCGATCGACGAGAAGGCCAGGGGCGTGCCGCTGGACCCCGCTGGGGGCTGAGCCCCCCGACCCGCACGTGTTGGCGGTCCAGGGGTTCCAACCTTGGCGGGGTCTGCGCCAGCGCCTCGGCCTCGCCTACGCCGCTGCGCGCTTGTCGATCACGCGGGTTTCGGCCTCGAACGCCGGTTCCCAGATCACCCGGGCCAGTGCGCCGGCGAGCATGGCGCCGGCGATGGGTGCCAGCCAGAACAGCCAGAGCTGGGCGATGTAGGGGCCGCCGGCGAAGAGGGCTGGACCCAGGCTGCGCGCGGGATTGACCGACGTGTTGGTGATCGGGATCGAGATCAGGTGGATCAGGGTCAGCGCGAGGCCGATCGGCAGGCCGGCGAAGCCGACCGCCGCACCCTTCGACGTGGTGCCGACGATCACCATCAGGAAGAAGAAGGTGAGCAGCAGCTCGGTCAGGAAGCAGGCGCCAACGTCGTAGTGGCCGGGCGACAGGGCGCCGTAGCCGTTGGCCGCGAAGCTGCCGGGCACCCAGCCGGCCTTGCCCGACGCGATCACCCAGAGGATGGCGGCGGCGGCGATGGCGGCGGCAACCTGAGTGGCGATGTAGGGGGCAACGTGCTTGTTGGCACAGCGGCCGGCTGACCAGAGGCCGAGCGTGACGGCGGGGTTGAAGTGGCCGCCGGAGATGTGGCCGACGGCGTAGGCCATGGTCAGGACGGTCAGGCCGAAGGCGAACGCGACGCCGAAGAAGCCGATGCCGAGCAGGGGGTAGCCGGCGGAGATGACGGCACTGCCACAGCCGCCGAAGACGAGCCAAAAAGTGCCGATGAATTCGGCGACGAGACGACGTTGCATGTCGTTCATGGTGGTCTCCTCAGCCGGCTTTCAGTCTCCTTGGATGGTTCCGCGATCGTGGGCCTCTGCCTGCGAGCCGACGCGCCGGCCGCCTCGATCGCAGAAGCACTCGACCGCGTTTCCATTGTTACAGCAACGATCGATTTCAAACAGTCGAGTTAAGATGATCTTCTTCACGGCCGATACGCATTTCGGGCATGGCGGGGCGCGCGGTCTCTACCGGCGTCCCTTCGCGAGCACAGCGGAGATGGACCGGGTCCTGGTCGAGCGCTGGAACGAGACGGTGGGCGACAATGACGAGGTCTGGCACCTGGGCGACGTGGCGCTGGGGCCGAAGCCGGACGTGGTGGCGGCGCTGCTCGCGGGCTTGCGGGGGCGCAAGCATCTGATCCGCGGCAACAACGATGGCGCGGCGGTGTGCGGCCTGCCGGCGTGGGCGTCGGTGGCGGACCTGGCGACGCTGGATCTGGACGGGGTGAGTGTCACGCTGTGTCACTATGCGCTGCGCAGCTGGCCGGGACAGGCAAAGGGCAGCGTAAACCTGCACGGACACAGCCATGGCCGGCTGGAACCGCTGCGCCGCCAATACGACGTGGGCGTCGACGCGCGGGCGTTTCGGCCGGTCACGTTGGCGGCGTTGAGAAAGCGGTAAGGCCGGGGCTCTGCCCTGGACCCGCTGGGGACGGGTCCCCTGGCCATCCGATGAGCGGCACGAAAGGTCAGGGGCTTCGCCCCTGGACCCCATGAAGGGCGAAGCCCTTCAAACCCACTCTCAATGTCCAAATCGTGCGGGGTTTGGTCGGTTCCCGGCCCGCAGACGCCGTGGCAGAGCAGAAGGGGTCTGGGGCCTCGGGCCCCAGCGGGGTCCAGGGGTGGCGCCCCTGGCCTTCTCGTCTCAGGCGCCGTCGAGCTGCTTCGCGTTCTCGATGATGCGGGCGACCATCCCGTACTCGATCGCCTCGTCCGCTCCCATCCAGTAGTTGCGGTCGGTGTCCTTGGCGATCTTCTCGTAGGTCTGCCCGGTCTCGCGGGCGAAGAGGCGGTTGAGGCGCTCGCGCATCTTGATGATCTCGCGGGCTTCGATGTCGATGTCGACCGCCGGCCCGCGGACGCCGCCCATCGGCTGGTGGAGCAGGAAGCGCGTGTTGGGCAGGCAGAAGCGCCGCTCCTTGCGGCCGGCGACGTAGATCAGGGCGCCGGCGCTGGCGACCCAGCCGGTGCCGATCATGCGCACGGGGGCGATGGCGTCGACGAAGCGGATCATGTCGTGGATGGTGTCGCCGCTCTCGACGTGGCCGCCGGGAGAGTTGACGTAGACGTCGATCGGCTTGTCCGAGGCGCCGGCGAGGGCGAGGAGGCGGCCGGTGACGTCGCGGGCGATCTTGTCGTTGATGGCCCCGAAGATGAGCACCTTGCGCTGGTCGAACAGGCGGACCTCGAGCTCGTTGATCGGCGAGTTCAGCGTCCGGTTGGCGTCGGGCTCGCTCTTCTCGGGGCCGATCGGCTCGGGCACGTCGGGTCCGTCCGGGGCGTCGGGGCCTTCGGGGTCCTCGTCGTCCATGCGGACGGACGACCACAGCCTGCGCTCCTCGAGGTCCTTGCTCATCGCGCTCTCCTCCATCATGCGGGGAATGTAGACGTCGGCGGCGGAAAGTCGAGTTGGCGCCCGCGCCCCGGGGCGGGTAGGAGGGAGCGTGCGCATCTTCGGTGGGTCCTTGGTGGTGTTGCTGGTGCTCGGCGGGTGCGGGCCGGGGCGCGACCCGGTCGACACGCCGGTGGCGTGGTGGCATTCGCTGGAGGGCGGGGCGATCGCCGAGCAGCGTCCGCCGCCGC
>CAXUBM010000175.1:0-4892 GCA_964249235.1 uncultured Acetobacteraceae bacterium
AAACGATACGAGATCGACGGATGCAAATGCTATCGCAAGTCAGCGCACAAAGATGCGCGGGAGGGGAACGTGCGAAAGGAAGAGGGCGCGGTGTACGCGAAGGTTCGGAGTTGGTTATTATTGACGACAGGGCTGGTCGGGTTTGGATTGGCCGCAAGCAGCATCGCACTTGCGCAATCTGGTGATGTTTCCGATCTTAAAAAGAATACAAAGCCAGTCAACGCTCCGCCGACCGGCAAGCTGACGGGCGCCGGGAGCAACGGTGCTGCTGTAGCCCCCGGCAAACTTGAGGAAGTCGTCGTCACTGCCGAGAAACGCAAGAACACGGTGCAGCGAACATCGGCCACAATTGAAGTGGTAAGCAGCGCGACCCTGCAGCGCCAGCACGTCGTTGAGTTGACTGATCTCAACAAGGTGCTGACCGACACCCAGATTGTGCCGGTCGTGGCGGGGACGCAGGTCACAATTCGTGGTATTGGGTCTAACTTCCTCGACCCTAGGGCGGACCCGGCGGTGGCCACAAGCCTCAACGGTCTGTATTTTGACCGGCCCCTTCCTCTCGGTTTCGGGTTCCTGGACGTGTCCCGGGTTGAGGACCTGGAGGGCCCGCAAGGCACGCTTTACGGACGGAATGCAGCCGCGGGCGCTTTGAACATTATAACGAACCAGCCAAAGCAGTCGTTGGGAGGCTCGCTCCAGGTCTCGGGAGGAGTTTACGGCTATAACGAGGTGACTGGCGTGCTGAACGTTCCTATTGGGGACCAGTTGGCTCTACGTGGAGCCTTCGATTACGACAGACGCAACGGGTACATCCGCGGTTACTACGACGACGTAAATAACAACACAGGGCGCCTTTCGGCTCGCTGGACACCAACGGACCAACTATCGATATACGCAGAGACGGACTACACCCAAATCGGCGGTCATGGCGGCTTTTCCGAGGCTTACCCCTGTGCGGGGGCTGTCCCTTGGTCGTTGTTCATTCCCAGAAACTGTCCGCCGGCTTCGATCATCGCTTCCGGAGAGGCTCCCAAAACAGGGACAGAGGGAAGCTTCGTTGATTCTGATCAGATAAACGTCAGCTACGACTTTGGGGCCGTGACTCTAACGTCCATCAGTGGCTTTGTCGGAACGCACGAACGCCTCAACAACTCACCTGATGGAACATACTTTAATCAAACGGACCGCACAAACAGCTACGATTACTCTGAGGAAATCAGATTAGCCGGCAACGATCGCGCAAATCACCAAGGCGGTCTTGCCTGGCAAGTCGGGACCTACATTTTCGACAGTCACGGCAACTACTTCTTCCACACGCAAGCTAATCAGTCGGTAAGTCCTTTTGCAGGACTTTTGAGCGGGACCACTATATTCAATAAGATTCCGCAATCGTCCGAAGCGGTCTATGCGCAAGCGACGTATGGCGTTACCGACCGGCTCCGACTGATTGGTGGGGTGCGCTACACACACGATGACAAGGGAATCGATTCTCAGGCCTTCTCCTATCAATTTTTCACGTTCACGGTCCCAGGCCCGATATCCGCCGGCGAGGCGAGTGCGGTGAGTGATCATTTTAACTACAGAGTCGGAGCCGAGTACGATCTGGCACCGCGCAGCCTAGTGTACGCGACCGTTTCATCCGGCTACGTGGCAGGCGGCGCCAATGGCGGTAGTTCCAGCGCACCTCTGCTTCCGTTCGTTCAGCCTGCTGTGTTCAAACCGGAGACCATCACCGCCTACGAAATCGGCTCAAAGAACAGGTTCCTGGACGACCGCCTCCAGATCAACGGTGACTTTTACTACTATAATTTCCACGATTATCAGTATCTCTACACATCCGAAGTTCAGGGGGGCGGCTCCTTCTACGAACTCGAAGTTCAGAATGTCGCGCCGCTTACGTCATATGGTGTGGAGTCAAGCGTTGACTTTGCGATTACGCCGTCAGATAGGGTTTCGGCGTCGGTGGCCTATACGCAAGCGAATTTCGGTGAAATCCGTCTAGACTCATTCCCGCCACCCTTCGGGCCGGAAGAGACGATCACCGTTACAGCCGGGTCGGCGTTACCGAACGTGCCCCGCTGGTCTGGACTCCTCGGTTACGATCATACATTTCGTATCGATGATGATCAGTTCCTGGTGTTTTCAGTCAACACCAAGCTGTCGACAAAGTACCTTGTGGTGATCGGCTCCCAGGACCCGTACGATACGCAGTCAGGCTATACCATGACCGACGTCAGTCTCGCCTATCATCTGGCGCATGATAAATACATCATCCGGGGCTTTGCGACGAATCTCGAGAACTCTGCCGTGAATGTTTATGGTCAGGGCCAACTCTTCCATCTTTACGGCATTGAACCCCCTCGCATGTTCGGCGTGAGCATCTCGGCCAGCTTTTAGCTGTACGGGAGACGCTTACGCTGAGTCGGCTTGGCAAAATCACAGAAGGGTTGTGCGGAAGACATCCCGGTCGAGCCGCCCGCATGCCAAGGTTTGACGAAACGGATGACCTCCAGTGCGCAGGCTCGATCCCCGAACCCAAAGGACGACATGATGGACGGAGTGAAATACGATGCCATCCGGTTTGGCATTGACGAATCGCCGCTAAGCACCGCCCAGATACTGGCCATCTCGACTGCCATCTTGCTAGCGGCGGTGGACGGGTTTGACGTGCTGTCTATCACGTTTGTTGCGCCAGCGTTAAAGGCGGCTTGGGGCCTACAGTTGTCGACAATCGGTCTGTTGCTTGCCAGCGGATTGTTTGGCATGGCGGTCGGGTCGTTACTGCTGGCGCCGGTCGCCGACTTGATAGGCCGTCGACCGCTCATCCTGGGGTCGTTGGCGATCATTCTGGCCGGAATGCTCCTGTCGGGATACTCCAGGTCACTTACTCAGATGTTGGGCGGACGGCTGCTCGCGGGGCTTGGCATTGGGGCATGCGTTGCCGTGAGGACGTCGCGTGCCACGGAACTTACAAACGCACGCTGGCGCGCTTTGACCTTCTCTTTAATCTCGATGGGCTTTCCGGTCGGCGGGGCGATTGGGGGGCTTCTCGCGGCTACCTTGCTGCAGATCTCGGGGTGGCAGTCGGTCTTTCTTGCAGGTTCTGCCGCAACCGTGCTGCTCTTCGTTGCGGCGACACTCTTCCTTCCCGAATCGCTGGCTTTCTTGCTGGCAAGCCGCTCTCCCAATCGGATTGCACGGGTGAACAGCTGGTTACTGCGATATGGCCAGCCTCCTATCGCCTCGAGCCCCAGCCTTGAGCGCGCGAAACGCGGCTACAGCGGCGTTTTCTCGCCGGCGCAAATCGGAACTACCACTTGGATCGTCGCGGTGCAGTTACTGCTGGTTCTTGCGTTCAACTTCTTCAATAGTTGGCTTCCGCAGTTCGTAGCCGAGACGGGCTTGACAATGGTCCATGGCAGCCTGGCGTCGTCTGTGGCAAATGCGGCAGGCATCGTAGGAGGACTGACCTTTGGACTTGTCGCCAGGGCGCACGCAATCAGGTCGCTCGGCGCGACCAGCATGATAGGCGCCGGTTTGGCGCTTGCGGCCCTGGGAATAGTCCCTCTGGCGGTGGTCCTGGTATTAGCAGTGGCAGCGCTTGTTGGCTTCCTTATGTATGCGGCTGCCACTGCCTTCTACGCAGTCGTTGGTGGATGCTTTCCCGCGGAGGCCCGAGCTTCCGGTGTGGGATTTGTGCTCGGGATCGGCCGGCTTGGTGGCGCAGCCGCGCCGGCTCTCGCAGGAGTCTTTTTCTCTGCTGGTTTAGGCCGGGGAGCAGTCGCTGCGATCTTCGGCCTCTGCGCCGCGGCTGCGGGCATTTTGCTCCTGACACGTTCATCCCGGCCGGTGATCTAAGTGTCCATCCACGAACAGGTTGAGTCGTGTGAGTCGGTTGTGATTCCATGCTCCGTGCGTCGAGTCGGGGAGAGCATGGATGTGGACGACGGAGAACCGCGGTCGATATGACCGCAGCAAGCTGCGCTACCCGAGCGACCTGACGGATGCGGAATGGGCGTTGATCAGACCTCTGATCCCTCCGGCTAAGCGAGGTGGGAACAAGCGCACGGTCGATGTGCGGGAAGTCGTCAACGGGCTGATGTTTGTGCTGGGCACCGGATGCCAGTGGGCGTCGATCCCCAAGGACCTGCCGCCCCGGAGCACGGTGAACAGCTACTTCAAGCGTTGGGAGCATGACCGCACGCTGGACCGGCTGCACCACGCGCTCTACGTCGCCTGTCGCGAGCAGGCGGGGCGAGAGGCCAGTCCCACGGCAGGCATCATCGACAGCCAGAGCGTCAAGAGCGCGGAAAAAGGGGGGTCTCGGACCCGTCGGGCTATGACGCCGGGAAGAAGATCAAAGGCAAGAAGCGCCACATCCTCGTCGATACGCAAGGCTTGCTGATGCAGGCCATCGTCCATGCGGCCGACATCCAAGACCGCGACGGCGGCGTGCTGCTGATGGCTTCGCTGTTCGGTCTCTACCCGTTCCTGTTCAAGCTCTACGCCGACTGCGGCTATCAAGGGCCCAAGTTCCAGCACGGCCTGGCCCGCGTCTGCCGTCAGGTCAACATTGAGATCGTCAAGCGTTCCGACGTTGGCCGCTTCGTGGTCCTGCCCAAGCGCTGGATTGTCGAGCGCACCATCGCCTGGCTCAACCGCTGCCGCCGCCTGGCCAAGGATTGGGAGCGCCTGAACCGCAACGCCCTGGCGTTCCTGCGTTGGGCATCAATCAGGTTGATGGTCCGAAAACTCTGTCAAACCTCGGTATGATCTTGGATGGACTCTAAGGCCAGGGGCTCTGCCCCTGGACCCCGCTAAGGACAGTCGTCCTTAGAACCTTTTCTAAGGCATGTACAAGGAAATGGAGGTCTGGAGGCCCTGCCTCCAGC
>CAXUBM010000176.1:0-4874 GCA_964249235.1 uncultured Acetobacteraceae bacterium
TTTGCATTGCACCAGAACGTGAGCGGGTCGGGGTGGTAGCGACGGCACCTGGTTGTGCCCGGACAAGCCACCGGAGCTTCAAAACAATCGCGCAAGTCCCGGGTCGCCGACCCGGGCCGGGTGCCTCCGGGAGGATAGCATGAGGAAGCGGGGCGCTGCCCCGGGCCCCGCTGGGGGCGGCGCCCCCAGACCCGCCCGGGTGGGTGGCAACCTCTTGGGGGAGGGGGTCGTTGCTGGAGCTTGGTTGGAGGCGAGACGGATGATCGATCTGGGACTGATAAAGGAACATGCCGAGGTGATCGGGGCCGACGGGGTGCATGTCGGCACGGTGGATCATGTGCAGGGGGAGCGGATCAAGCTGACGAAGGCCGATTCGGTGGATCTGAAGCACCATTACGTGCCGGTGGCGCTGGTGGCCGAGGTGGAAGACGGGACCGTGCGGCTGTCGGCGAATGCGGACGTGGCGGTGACGTTCGAGGAAGCGGAGTAGGGCGGGGACGCGTCTGCCACCGGTCTCGGTGACGGGCGGCGAGGCGGAAGTCCGAGGCCTGCTGGATGCGCCGCCAGATGCCGGGTCCGCCGAGGAGCTTGCCGAGCCGGACCGCCGTTTCGGGTGCTGCGGCGGTGCGTTCGGGCGGCGGGGCTTGGGCAGTCTGACGGGACATGCCCATTCCCCCGGCAACTCGCCAAAGTCGCTTTGGCTCGCGGTTGCGCACACAGGAACGCCGTCTTGGCCTCGGTCGAGCGCGGTAAGAGCAGCCGGCCCTCTCCTGTGGAGGGCACCAAAGCAGGTGACCTCCTGCCGTTCAGAAGGCGAATGTCATCGCCGGCACAGACGTCGTGACTGACGCAGCGGGCAAGTAAAGCGGCAAAGACAGAGGATCCTCGAAACGCTACGTTCTGCGAGGGGTGGAAGGCTTTGCGCGAGTTCTCAGCTAGACCGCTTCGAAGAAGCCGCTCGCAAGCTCGGTTGCGACGAGGACGAGGCGGCGTTCGGCGAGAAGCTCAAGGTAGTCGTACGGCAAAAGTCGAAAGATGCGACATGAGCGCCTCCGAATAAGGACAGTCCCCAATGCCGAAGAGCACCAAGTGCGAGGCGCTGACCAACGGGAGATGGGAAGAGATCGACGTAGACGACGCGCTCGAGCGACGCAGCGGCGCTACAATGAGGTGTCCCGAATGCCACGGGCCTGTCAGGCCGCACAAGCGGGGTACGACGGGCCAGGCGGCTCATTTCGAGCACCCACAGCGTCACGCAGGATGCTCGTCGAGCAGCGCCTGGGACGGCAAGACCAAAAGCCTACATCCGTCCGCAATCGAAACTGGCGGCGAGTGAAGCCAGTTCGCGTTCGCCATGAGGCCGGCAGCGGGCGTTTACAGCGCGGGTCTGGGCGCGCGGCGCCCAGCGGGGTCGAGGGGCGGCGCCCCTCGCCTCTTCTCTACATTGCGGGCGGAGGGACGCGGGCGGCGGCGAGAGCCTCGGTCTGACGTTGCTCGAGGGCGTCTTCGTCGAAGTTCTCGATCAGCTCGTGGAACATGCGCGACCAGTTGAGTTCGGCCTTGAGGCGGAGGAAGACGCTGCCGAGGCCGATGGCGGAGCGGTCCATCAGCACGAACTCGCGCGGCGGGCGGACGCCGCCGGTGCGCTGCAGGCCGGCGTGGACGCGTTCGGCGGTGGCGCGGCCGTCGTTGGGGTCGGGGCTCAGCTGGATGGGGCGGACGCGGTCGTCGAGAAGGGGCTCGTAGAGGAAGCGGGCCCACTCGTTCAGCACCTGCATCTTCTCGCGGGTGATGTCGGTGAAGCCCCAGCTTTCGTAGGCGTGCAGGGCACGGTCGTCGTCGTGGTCGCGCACGGCGATGAAGAGGTCGATGACGCCGCGGATGAAGCGGGGGCGGAAGATGCGGATCGCACCCATGTCGAGCAGGTTGAGGCCGCCGTCGGGACGGCGCTGGAAGTTGCCGAGATGCGGGTCGCCGTGGATGACGCCGAAGCGGTAGAGTGGCACGTACCAGGCGGCGAAGAGGGCGCGGGCGATCTGGTTGCGCGCGTCGAGGTCGAGTCCGGCTTCGAGCTGCTTCTGCAGGCCGCCGCCGGTCAGCCAGGTCATGGTGAGCAGGCGGCTGGTGGTGAGCTCGTCGACGGGTTCGGGGACGTGGATGTCGCTCTCGCCGGCGAGCATGAGGTTGTAGAGGCGCAGGTGGGAGGCTTCGCGCTCGTAGTCGAGCTCCTCGCGCAGGCGGGCGACGAGCTCCTGGTAGACGTCGTCCTGGCGGATGGCGCTGTCCATGCGGTGGTAGATGGCCATGGCGACCTTGAGCTGGCGGAGGTCGGCTTCGACGGTGCTGGCCATGTTGGGATACTGGAGCTTGCAGGCGACGTCGCGGCCGTCGGCGAGGGTGGCGCGGTGGACCTGGCCGAGGCTGGCGGCGGCGGCGGCGGTCTGGCCGAACTGGGCGAACCGGGACTGCCAACCCGCGCCGAGCTCGGAGTTCATGCGGCGGCGGACGAAGGCCGGGCCCATGGGGGGTGCGTTGGCCTGGAGCTCGGCCAGCTCGGCGGCGTATTCGGGCGGAAGCGCGTCGGGGATGGTGGAGAGGAACTGGGCGACCTTCATCAGCGGGCCCTTGAGGCCGCCGAGGATGGCGCGCAGGTCGTTGGCGTGGGCGGACTGGTCGGTCTTGATGCCGAACACGCGCTGGCCGGCGAAGCGGGCGGCGATGCCGCCGACGGCGCCGGAGGTGCGGACCATGCGGCGGATCTCGCCGAAGGCGGTGGGGCCGACGGGGTCGCGGCGCCCGGAATCGCGTGTGTCAGACATGGTGGCGACTGTCCGGGGTGGTTTGTTCGAGTTCGTCGATGAAGCCGGCGAGCACGGCGAGGCCGCGCTGCCAGAAGGCGGGGTCGGCGGCGTCCAGGCCGAAGGGGGCGAGGAGCTCGCGGTGGCGGCGGGTGCCGCCGGCGCGGAGCATGTCGAGATACTTGGCGCGGAAGTCGGGATGGCCGTCCTGGAAGGTGGCGTAGAGCGCGTTCACCAGGCAGTCGCCGAAGGCGTAGGCGTAGACGTAGAAGGGCGAGTGGACGAAGTGCGGGACGTAGGACCAGTAGACCGCGTATTCGGGCGTGAACTCGAAGGCGGGGCCGAGGCTGGCGCGCTGGACGTCGAGCCAGATCTCTCCCAGCTCGTCGGGGAGGAGCTCGCCGTCGGCGCGACGGCGATGGAGGCGTGATTCGAACTGGTAGAAGGCGATCTGGCGGACGACGGTGTTGAGCATGTCCTCGACCTTGGCGGCGAGCATGAGGCGGCGGCGCTCGGGGTCGGTTTCGGCGTCCAGGGTGGCGCGGAAGGTCAGCGTTTCGCCGAACACGCTGGCGGTTTCGGCCAGGGTGAGCGGGGTGGAGGACATCAGGTAGCCCTGGCCGGCGGCGAGGAGCTGATGGACGCCGTGGCCGAGCTCGTGGGCGAGCGTCATGACGTCGCGGGTGCGGCCGCGGTAGTTGAGCAGGATGTAGGGGTGGGCGGAGGGGACGGTGGAGTGGGCGAAGGCGCCGCCCGACTTGCCCTCGGTGGGGGCGGCGTCGATCCAGGGGCGGTCGAAGAAGCGGCGGCCGAGGTCGCCCAGGGAGGGGTCGAACGATTCGTAGGCCGCCAGCACGCGGGACCTGGCTTCGGACCAGGGGATGGTCCGGTCGTCGTCGCCGGGCAGCGGGGCGTTGCGGTCCCAGTGCTGGAGCTTGGGCAGGCCGAGCCAGCGCGCCTTGAGCTGGTAGTAGCGGTGGCTGGTGGTGGGGTAGCTGTCGGTCACCGCGGCGACCAGGGCGTCGACGACCTCGTCCTCGACCATGTTGGCGCGGTTGCGGGCGGAGCCGGGGCGCGGGTGGCGGCGCCAGCCGTCGACGATCGCCTTGTCCTTGGCGAGCGTGTTGGTGATCAGCGAGAACAGGCGGAGGTTGGCGGTGAAGACCTCGCCGATGGCGCGGGCGGCCTGTTCGCGGCGGCCGCGGTCGGGGTCGGAGAGGCGGTTCAGCGCGGCGCCGACGGTGAGTTGCTCGCCGTCGATGGGGACGCGGAGAGCGGCCTGGGTCTCGTCGAAGAGGCGCATCCAGGCGGCGCGGCCGGTGACGTCCTTCTCGTGCAGGACGCGCTCGATGTCGGGTGCGAGCTGGTGGGGGCGGAAGACGCGCAGGTCGCGCAGCCAGGGCTGCCAGCGTGTCAGGGCGGGGTCGGCGAGGAGGTGGTCGAGGTGGGCGTCGTCGAGCGCGTTGAGCTCGAGGGTGAAGAAGAGGAGATGGGTTTCGATGGTGGTCGAGCGCTCCTGGATGGATTGGTAGAAGCGGCCGCGGACCGGGTCGGTGGCGTCGGTGCTGAAGAGGAGGCCGGCGTAGGAGCCGAGGCGGCCGAGCTGCTCCTCGATGCGCTCGTATTCGGCGATGGCGGCGGCGAGCGGCGCCGCGCCCAGGGCGGGGAGTTGGCCCTTGTGGGCGGCCTCGAAGGCGCGGGCGGCCTCGCCGGCGGCGGCGAGCGTCGCCTCGATGGCGGGGTCTTCGGGCGAGGTGAAGAGGTCGGAGAGGTCCCAGCTCGGCAGCGTCTCGTTCGTGTCGGGGGCGGCCGTGGCTGTGGACATCGTGGCTCCGTTCTATCCTCGGGGATGGGAAGCATCTATGGCGTGCGGCCGAGAGGTCAAAGGCCGGGGGAGAATCATGCCCGACGTTGGGATGGTCGATTACGACCCGCTGCGGCCGGTCGAGGCGCGGGCGCGGGTGCTGACGGAGCGCGACGCGTTCGCGCTGTGGTTCTGGGTGGTGATCTGGCTGCTGGTGCTGGAGACCTGGGCGCTGATGGTGGCGGGCCTGGGGTTCTTTGCGGCGATGGCGG
>CAXUBM010000177.1:0-4864 GCA_964249235.1 uncultured Acetobacteraceae bacterium
GGAGTCGCTCGGTCACCGCCGTCAGACGACCGCCTCCTCGCTGCACCAGCGCCCAACGGAACGTGAAAGCCATGCAAGGCTCGATATGCAGCGGCCGCGCTACATCGGACCCTGGATACGGCGTTCCTCATGGTCCAATCGTTGACCACTTTCGAATGGCGGCAGAGCGTTGATGTAGGCTGGGTATCGGCAAACGCAGGCAGTGATGCGCCTAAGCGCCCAACATAACCTCGGCGACGCGACGGGTGACGTCGCTATCCGATGCCGCTGTCTTGTCGCTGATCCGGCCGTCCAGGAACAGCGATGCCAAGCCGTGCACCAGCGACCAGCAGCCTAACGCTCGAGCGTCCCGATCGGCGTTGGCCGGCACCTCGGCTGCAACCCTCGCAGCCAGCACGGCATAGGCGGTCTCGCCAGCCGCGGTCATCTCCGAATGCTGACCAAGACGCTTGGCGCCGAACATGAGCCGGAACAGGGCCGGGTTCTCCAACGCGTAGCGCACATACGCCACGGCCTGTTCCACGAGGGCCTGACCTGCTGGGGCCATGTCGTCAGCGGCACGCAGCCTGTCGCGCAGGCCGGCGAAGCCCTGCACCGCGACCGCAGCGAGAAGCGCCTCCTTGTCCGCGTAGTGCCGGTAAGGGGCCATCGCGGACACACCGGCACGGCGCGCAACGGCGCGCAACGAAATTGCATCCGCGCCATCTTCCGCCAGCAGGTCGAGTGCCACGCCGACCAGCACCGTCCGCAACTCCCCGCGGTGATAATCTCTGCCCGCCGATGTTGACACTGTAAGCGGATCTTCCATGTGTGCAGTGTAAGCAGTCGGCCGGTGCTGTCCAATCCCCGCCGACTGATGAGGAGAACGCCATGATCAAGTTCACCATTCTGCTGCGGCGCAAGCCGTCGATGACCCACGACGAGTTCGTCGCCTACCACCGGGAGCGGCATGCGCCGCTGTTCTGCGCGCTGCCTGCCGTGCAGCAGCATGTCCGGCGCTACGTCCAGTGCCACACCATCGCGGCCTCCATTCCAGGCCTGCCGCCGGTGACGTTCGACGGTATCACTGAGATTTGGTTCGACGACGTGGCCGGGCTGGAGGCCGTCTTCACCTCCGAGACCTACATGCAGGAGATACGGCCGGACGAGGCGCAGTTCCTGGACCTGCACGCCTGCGAGTTCGTCTTGTCCACCGAGAGCGTTCTCATCGGCTGATCCGGCGTCGTCAGGTTGCCGCCGCTTGCTGGGTCCTGGCAGCCTGCTGGGATGAGCATGCATGCCAACTTCGCGCGAGCTCAGGCTGAAGCAGTGAGACAGCCGTTTCGCGTGCTGGATGACCTCGGCAGGATAGCGGAGCCGCGGTAAGGACCCAGAGCATCCGCAAATCGGGGGCCTTCGCTTCGGACGGCTGTTCGCCAAGACGCTGAAGGGGCATCGACCAAGGCCGGGCGGCAAGTGGCACCTCGACGAGATGTCCATCCGCATCCGCGGCAGGCTGCACTATCTCTGGCCTGCGGTCGATCAGGACGCGCACGTGCTCGACATCCTGGTGCAGAGCCAGCGTAGCGTGAAAGCGGCCAAGCGCTGCTTTCGGAAACTGCTGACGGGTTTGCAATACGCGCGCGTGTGATCGTGGTCGACAAGCTGCGCAGCGATGCCGCCGCCAAGCGCCAGATCCTGCCGCACGTGGAGCATCGACAAAGCCGCTACCTCAACGATCGGACGGAGGTCTCGCGCCAGCCGACGCGACGACGAGAACGGCAGATGCAGCGCTTCAAGTCAGAGCGGCACGCACAGCGGTTCCTCTCCACTCACTGCCGGATCCACAACCACTCCAGCTCCGCCGCCATCGCTTGAACGCCACCGACCATCGTACCGCTCGTGATGTCGCGTTCCGCGCTTGGCGGGACGTCACCGAAATGGCCGCCGCCGCTTGACGCCCCCACCGGCAGCGCCCCCTCTCACCGTTCCGTCGTCAACCTGACAACGCCCTGACCAGCGCTCGAGCGGTCATGTTCGACCGGGCAACAGGAGCACTGCGGCCTTGTGTCGCAGGCCGCGCCGACCGCAAGCACGCGAACGTCCGACGAGGCGTCACGAACGACGAGAAACCGACCAGGAGACCGCGAAGGTCGCCCGTTCGGCGCGGTCGGATGCGGCTGTGGATGTCGGCAACGGGCCGCGGTTCCGCCTCGACCGCGTTCCAGGTCGCGCACCTCCGGGCGTACACCGCAGCCGAACATGTTGCGCATGACGCAACGCCGTGCCTAAATTCGATCTTCATTGCAGAACCAGCACCCGACGATTGAGCAATAGCCGTCTTCCTAGGCAGTGGCCTCGCGCCCGACGCCTCAGAATGCCGAGAGAGTAAGCATGCAGTCGCTGCAATCGGACGCCTTCGAGCCCACCGCCCCGGAGCTTCGGCACCTGCCGTTGCCCGCTCGTTGCTGGCGGCTGATGCCCGGCTATGGCCTGTTGATCGTGACACTCGCCATCGCCGGCCTGTTCTCGGCGTTGTTCCCGTCCACCTTCCCGACCTTGTTCAACATCCGCTCGCTGATCGCGGCCAAGTCGGTCATCGCTCTTCTCTCGCTCGCGGCGCTTTGCCCGATGGTCACGGGAAAGATCGACCTGACGGTCGGCTACGGCGTGGTCCTCTGGCACATCGTCGCCATCGCCCTGCAGACGCGTCTCGGACTGGCCTGGCCGCTGGCGGTGATCGTGACGGTGTGCGCCGGCACGATGCTCGGCGTGATCAACGGGCTGCTGGTGGAACTCGCCCAGATCGACAGTTTCATCGCGACACTCGGAACCGGTACGATCCTGTATGCCGCCGCGCTTTGGTACACCGGCGGCAGCCAGATCGTCGGCGATCTTCCGGACGCGTTCTGCGCCATCGATACCGCCTCGATCGCCAACATCCCGATCGCCGCGCTCTACGTCCTCGTTGCCGCCCTCGTGCTCTGGGCGGTGCTGGAGCACACGCCGCTCGGGCGCGAGCTCTATGCCGTCGGAGCCAATCCGCGCGCCGCGGCACTCAACGGCCTGCCCGTCCGTCGTCACGTCCTGCTCGCCTTCATGGCCTCCGGCTCGATGACCGGCGCCACCGGTGTCGTGCTCGCCGCCCAGCTGCAGATCGGGCAGGCAAGCGTCGGTCTGGATTATCTCCTGCCGGCGCTGGTGGGCGTCTTTCTTGGATCCACTGCGATCAAGCCCGGGCGGGTCAATGTCTGGGGGACCGTGCTCGCGGTGGTGGTCCTGGCACTCGGCATTTCCGGCATCCAGCAGACGGGCGCGGCGTTCTTTGTCGAGCCCTTGTTCAATGGCCTCATGCTGCTCCTGTCCGTCGGCATCGTCGCCTGGACGCAGCGGCCCCGGCGCACGGTGGCACTGGCACGACCCGACGAGGTTCTGCTCGCCGCCTCCTGACACGGACCGAACGACAACACGAGGAGAATGCGATGAGGCGACGAACCCTGCTTGCCGGACTGGCGGCCGCCGCGGCGCTGCCGCTGCGGCCTGTCGAGAGCTGGGCGGACGACGCACCGCTCGACGTCGCGACCGCAAAGGCGATCGTGGCCGAAGCGGCGGCGCGCAAGATCCCCTGGACCGGCCCGACGACCGGCCCCAAGGCGCAAGCCAACAAGTTCGTCATCCTGGTCTCCGAAGACCAGCGCAACGGTGGTGCGCTCGGCGTCAGCCAAGGTGTCACGCAAGCCGCGCAGGCGATCGGCTGGCGGCTTCGGATCATCGACGGCGGCGGCACCATCTCGGGCCGCTCCGCCGCCTTCGACCAGGCGATCACGCTCAAGCCCGACGTGATCATCGTCGACAACGACGACGCGATCGAGCAGCACGTCAACCTGGCACGCGCGCAGGCGAGCGGCATCAAGCTGATCGGCTGGCATGCGACAGTCAGGCCGGGCCCCGCGCCGGACCTGCACCTGTTCACCAACATCTCGACCGACCCGCTGAAGGTGGCGCGCACGTCGGCGGCGCTGGTGGTGGCGCAGTCCAAGGGGCACGCCAACGTCGTCGTCTTCACCGACTCGACCGAGAAGATCTCGGTCCTGAAATCCGACGCCATGGCGCGCAACATCCGGTCCGCGCCGGGCTGCACCGTGCTCGTGACCGAGGACACGCCGCTCGCTCAGGTCTCGACCCGCATCCCGCAGCTGACCACCTCCCTCCTCCAGCGCTTCGGAAGCAAGTGGAACTACAGTCTGGCCATCAATGACGGGTTCTACGACTTCATGGGACCGTCGCTGCGCGCCGCCGGCATCGGCCGGAACGGCTTTCCCCGCAACGTCGCCGGCGGTGACGGCAGCAAGGCCGCCTTCCAGCGGATCAGGACGAACGATTTCCAGATGGCCACCGTCGCCGAGCCGCTCAGTCTGCACGGCTGGCAGGCGATCGACGAAGCCAACCGCGCGCTGTCGGGACAGCCGGCAAGCGGTTTCGTGGCACCCATCCATCTGGTCACGAAAGGGAACGTCGACGCGGATGGCGGCACGAACGACGTGTTCGACCCCGACAATGGTTACCGCCAGGTCTACAAGAAGATCTGGGGCATCTAGCACCGGGCTCTGCTCGAAGCCCATGCGGGTCTGGGGGCGCCCGCCCCCAGCGGGGTTCGGGGCAGAGCCCCGACCTACCGCCCCTTCGCCGCGCGCCGAAGCTTCAGCCCCGCCGCGGCCAGCCCGATGGACGCGAGCAGCGTCGCGCCATCGAACAGCGGCTCGACGAACGGGTCCCCGCCCCCCTGCTCGATCCCGGTCACGCCGACGGCGAGCACGAACACGCCCACCAGGGTTCCGCCCACATTCGGGCGGCCCGGCCGGATCGTGGTGGTGCCTAGAAAGAC
>CAXUBM010000178.1:0-2748 GCA_964249235.1 uncultured Acetobacteraceae bacterium
GAAGATGCAGTTGCTGCATCAGGATATAGAGCGGCACCAGCAGCAGCACCCCCGGGATCGCCTGCGAGACCACGAGCGCGCTGCCCACCAGCCGAACCCGCCCCATCGCCCCCCAGCGGCTGAGCGCGTAGGCGCAGAATGTCGACACGATCATCGCGACCACCGTCGACACCGAGGCGACCACCAGGCTGTTGCGAACGTAGAGCAGGAAGAACGTCCTGGTCAGCACCCGCACGAAGTTGTCGAGCGTCGGCGCGCCGATCAGGAAGGTGGGCGCGTCCGTCATCACCTCGTGCAGCGGCTTGAACGCGGTGTCGATCATCCACAGGAACGGAAACAGCGAGAATGCGGCGAAGCCGCACAACGCCGCATAGGTCGCTCCGTCCTGCCACAGCCGCGTCGCCTTCGAGACCACCATCCGCTCAGGCCCGCACGCGGCGTTTGGCCGCGTAGTAGTAGACGAAGAAGCCGCTCAGCAGCACGCCGAGGATCATCGTCGCCAGCGCACTCGCCGCCCCCACGTCGAAGTCGCGCATCCCGAACCGGTAGATCATGATCGGCAGCGTCTGCGACGCGTTCAGCGGTCCGCCTTCCGTCATCACCCAGATGAAGTCGAAGTTGATCGCGGTCCAGATCACGTGCATCAGCACCAGCGTGACCGTCACCGGCCGCAGATAGGGCAGGGTGATGAACCGCAATCGTGCCACCGCCCCGGCCCCGTCGAGGCAGGCCGCCTCGACCACCTCGCCCGGGATCGCCTGCAGGGCGGCCAGCATCGAGATCGTGTAGAACGGAAACGACCGCCACACATTGACCAGCGCGATCGTCGGCAGCACCAGATCGATCTGCCCGAGCCAGTCGACCGGATGCGCGATGATCCCGCACCGCACCAGCCAAGCGTTGACCACGCCGAAATCGGGACTGAGCATCCACGTCCAATCCAGCCCCGCGACCACGATCGGAACCACCCAGGGCACCACGGTCAGCGCGCGGAACAGCGACACGCCGCGCACGCTCCGCGCCAGCGCCAGCGCCGAGGCCAGCCCCAGCACGTATTCGCCCGCGACCGAAAGCACCGTCCATTCCGCCGTTCGCCACACCGACGGCCAGAACGAATCGTCCGTCAGCACGGTGGCGAAGTTGTCCAGCCCCGCGAAGCCCGTGACCGACGGATCGACGAGGTTCTTGTTCCAGAAGGCGTTTCGCGCCACCTCGACCAGCGGAAACGCCACCAGCAGCAGGAGCAGCACACCCGCCGGCAGCACGAACAGCAGCGCGTTCCCGCGCGCCCGTTCGGTCCGCGTGCGCGAGGACGGCCGCGCCCCGCCGGCGACCCCGGTCGCGTCCGAAAACGCGACGGCGTCCATCAGGCGCCGCCGAGCTCGCCCGACTGCTTGAGCGAGCGGTTGATCTGCCGCGCCAGCCAGCGCGCGACACTCTCCGGCGTCTGGCCCGCGATCAGCACGCGCCCGACGGAATCCGTCATCGCCTTGGTGATCTGTCCCAGCGCGATCGGCGGATAGGAGATCCCATAGGGCGCGAGCTGGACGAGAGCCCGGCCCCACGCGTCGTCGCTGGTCACGTCCCGGCGCGGCGAACGGCTCTTGAAGATCGCCGTCTGATACTGCGTCCCGGCCACGAAGGCGGCGAGCTCGAAGGCCTCCTTCGGATGCTTGCTGGCCTTGTAGACATAGATCGGATTGACCTCGAAGAACGTCGCCTGCTTGGCGAGCCTGGGGGGCGGCGCCACCGCCACGTCGCCCATCGTCTTGGGGTCCTGCGCGTCGTAGTTCGCGATCCAGGCGCCGTCCATCACCATCGCCACCGAACCGAGCGCGAAATTGTTGTCCTCCTCCTGCCAGCCCCAGTTCGCGTCCGCCGGCGGGATCGTCCCCGTGTCGAGCATGCTCTTGTAGAGCGCGAACACCTGCGTCGCCCGCGCCAGCGCGTCCTTGTCGGTCAGCCAGCTGTTCCGGTAACGCCCGTCCGCCGTCTTGTCCGCGATCGCGACGCCGTTCTGGGCCAGCAGCGCCAGCAGCTCCTGCGGTGCCCGCACGCTCGTCCCCGCCACCGCGAACGCGAACTTGCCGTTTGCCGCCTTGATCTTCGGGGCGTCCGCGATCAGCTCGCTCCACGTCGTCGGCGGCGAAACCCCCGCCTTCTTGAGCATGTCGGCGTGGTAGACCAGGGCCCGTATGCCCAGATAGTTCGGCATCGCGCGCAGCTTGCCGTCGATCGTCAGTTCGGCCAGCACGTTCGGATAGATCTGCGCGCGTCCCGGCCACGCCGCCGCATAGGGCGTCAGGTCGGGTAGCGCGCCCATCCGGTTGCACTCGCCGCGCCACTCGATCCGTCCCCAACTGACGTCGGGCGCGTCGCCGGCCGCGATCGAGGTCACCAGCTTGTCGTGCATGGCCCCGAACTCGAGATCCTGGATCTGCACGTGAACGCCGGGATGCGGCGCTTCGAACGACGCGATCTGCTTGGCGTTCTCCGCCGTTTCCGGCGTGCCAGGCTGCTCGCCTTCCCAGAACTGCAGCGTGATCGGCTCGGCCGCCAGGCCGGAGACCGGCAGGAGCAGCGCCGCCAGCAACAGGGTCACTTTCATTGGACACCTCCTTTGTTGTTGCTCCTCAGGGGCTCTGCCCCTGAAACCCCGCCCGACCAGGTCACGGGGTCTGGGGCCCGCGGCCCCAGCGGGTCCAGGGCAGCGCCCTGGCCTTACGCTCCCTCGACCTCCTCGACATA
>CAXUBM010000178.1:2786-4851 GCA_964249235.1 uncultured Acetobacteraceae bacterium
CCCCCCCCCCGCCGCGGGGCCGGCGGGGCGCGCGCCCGCCCCTGCGGGCCAGGGCCAGCGCCCGGGCCTTAAGCTCCTTCGACCTCCTCGACATCGAGCGTCCGCCCCCCGCTCGCCGCCCGCAGCTCATCCACCGACCGCACCGCGAGCCGTGCCGCCCCCTTCGACTCCCGCGTCTTGACCCGCCCCTCGGCCAGCCGCGCCCGCGCCGCGGGCACCGCATGCGCGTATTGCGGCAGCCATTCCGCCTCCGCGACCAGCAACTCGTCGACCATCTGCCAGACCTCGTCCGGATTGCAGACCGCGCCCACCAGCGGATCGTGCAGCACCGCCAGCCGCAGGAGGTCGTAGTCCCCCGCGACCGCCGCCTGCACCGCCATCCGCTGCACGTTGACCGACACCTGGCAGGTCGCCGCGCACGCCACCGGCAGCGTGATCCCGGCCACCATGTTCAGCCCGAAGCGGTCCACGAAGCCCGGGCTCTCGACGATGCAGTCCGCCGGCAGGTTGGTGATCGCCCCCTGGTTGCGCACGTTGAAGTGCCCACGGTAGATCCGCCCGGTCTCCAACGCCTCGACGATGTGGCTCGCATGCTCGTCGGTGCGCTCGTAGCGGGCCAGATCGCCCCCCGCCTCCTCGAGCCAACGCGGAAAGTCGGTCTCGAACCAGTCCCGCCGCTCGCTGCAGACGCGCAGATAGCCGCCCGTCTCGCCGTTGATCCAGTTCGACATGTCGATCCAGCGCCCGATCTCGTCGGGGCGCTTGCGATACCAGGGCAGGTACTCGCTCAGATGGCCGTTGCTCTCCGTCGAATAGACGCCGAACCGGCGCAGCACGTCGATCCGCACCTTCTCCTCGACCGAGAACCGCGGATGCCGCTCGAACGCCGCCAGCAGCTCCTCGCGTCCGACCCTGCGGCCCCGAAGCCGTACGTCCACGTACCAGGTCTGGTGATTGATCCCCGCGCAGACATACTCGACGTCGTGCGGATCCTGCGCCCCCAGCACGTCCGCGATCTGCCGCCAACCATGCTGGATCCCGTGGCAAAGCCCGATCGTGTTCGCCACCCCGCCATGCTCGATCGCCGCCCAGGTGTTCATCGCCATCGGGTTGGCGTAGTTCAGGAACCACGCCCCCGGCTCCGCCACCTCGCGAATGTCCCTGCAGAACTCCAGCATCGCCGGAATCGAGCGCTGCCCGTAGAAGATGCCGCCGGCGCAGATCGTATCCCCCACGCATTGATCGACCCCGTAGCGCAGCGGGATCTCGATGTCCGACGCGAACGCCGACAATCCCCCGATGCGCACGCAGGAAATCACGTAGCGCGCCCCGTCGAGCGCCTGCCGCCGGTCGGTCGTGGCGACCAGCGTCGCCCCGAGCCGATTGCCCTCGATGTCGCGCGCCAGGATCTGCCGCACCATGTCGAGGTTGCGCGCCGAGATGTCGTGCAGCGCGAACTCCGCCTCCGCCAGCGCCGGCACCTTGAGCATGTCGCGCACCAGCTTGCGCGTGAAGCCGACGCTGCCCGCGCCGATGATCGCGATCCGCATCGCCGCTCTCCCAATCGGGTATTTCGTGCGATGCTAGGACCCGGTTTGGCCGCACGAAAGGCGGGTTTTTGTGCGATGACGGGTGATTTCGTGCTCGACGCCCTGCGCGCCCGCCTGCCCGCGCGCGTCGCCACCGGCTTCCCCCGCCACCGCTTCCGCCTCCACGCCATGCTGACCACGGCCGGCGGCGAGCGCGTCGCCGATCCGTCCTACCGTCACGAGGGCGGCACCCGCGGCCCCTTCGTCCTCCTCCAGCACACGCTCGCCGGCACCGGCCGCCTCCAGTACGACAAGTCCCGCCACGTGCTGCGCCCCGGCCAGACCATGCTGCTCCGCTTCCCCCACGACTGCCGCTACTGGCTCGAGCCCGGCGAGACCTGGGAATTCTTCTGGCTGGCGCTCAACGGCCGCGAACCGATGCGCATCTGGCGCGAGGCGATGGCGGCCGGTCCCGTCGTCCGCCTCGCCGACGACGGGACCGGTGACGAAGCGAAGACGCAGATCTTCGTGCTTCG